>JAFWUH010000049.1 GCA_017524165.1 Clostridia bacterium
GTCAGCGAGAGAGTCTATCCCCTATGGAAAAGGCAAAGGCGTATAAGATGAAACTTGAAGCCATAAAGCATCAGGGAACTTCCCGACAAGTTGTCGGGAAGTCGGAAGAAAGTGCGGATACGATATCCAAAACCGATAGCGGTCGCACCGTTCAAAGGCTTATCCGTTTAACCTATCTTGTCCCCGAACTGCAAGAGTATGTGGACACAGGCAAAATGAAAGTATCTCCGGCAGTGGAGATTTCTTTTCTTGACGAGGAATTGCAACGAGATATAGTTGACCGCATTGAAGAGAGCAACTGTGAGGTATTTCCTTCCCATGCACAAGCAAGGCGTATGAGGCAGTTAGACATTGAAGGCAAACTTGACTACGAATCTATAAAAGAAATTATGTCGGAACTAAAACCTAATCAGGTGGAAAAGTTAAAGATTCCGATGGACGATATTCGTCAATATGTGCCAAGAGAATATACACCTAAGGATATTGAAGAACTTGCAGTAAAACTTTTCAGGCAAAATCATGAGCGTGAGTGTCGCTACCGCGATGACGATGCGAGATAAGGGGGATGGCAGTAATGAGTGAATTAGCATTGACAGCAAAAGAAATAAACCTTATGAAGTTTATCGGCACGAAAGAAGTTGCCGCTCTTATGGGTTGCTCTATTCCGGTAGCAAGGCAGATTATGAGGCACAAAGATTTTCCGCTTGTAAAGTGCGGCAAGAATCTTAAGGTAATGGCATTCAAGTTTATGGAATGGGCTTCAGAACGGCGAATCTGATTGCACATTTGAAATCTGTGGGGGCATTGTTTTACAATGCCCTTGCAGATGCTAGAATAAGGAGGTATAGAAAAATGGCAAAAAAGAACAAAGGAAACGGCGAGGGTTCGGTTTATAAGACAAAAAACGGTTTTAGAGGTCAGATTGTTGTAGGTTATGGCGATGACGGAAAACCGATACGCCGAAGCGTGACGGCTAAAACCGCAAAAGAGGTAAACCAAAAATTAACCGAAATTAAAAACAGTATGATTACAGGAAGCTATACTGCCCCGAATGAGATTACAGTCTGTGAGCTTGCCCGGCTGATGCTTGATGACGAACTAAATCTGAACTATATAAGAGAGGGCACCTACTACCGTCATATCGAGACGCTAAAACGAATTCAGAAAAACAGTGATATGCGAAACACCCCGATTCAAGAATTATGCTATACGCAAATCAAAAACTTTCTTTTATGTGAAACCGGTATGTCACAAAGTATTATTAATAAGGTTTATCTTATGATTCAAAGAACCTTGAAAGAGGCAATCAAGCGTGGAATTATAATTAAAAACCCGATGGAAGATGTGAAAAAACCAAAGTCTAAAAAAGTCTTTGAAAAAGTTCGGGCGCTTACCACAGATGAAGAACAGCGATTTTATACGGCAATTACGCAAAATGATGTTGAGTATTCCTGGCAGATGTTACTCTCTATGTTTACAGGGATGCGTATGGGTGAAATCAATGCCTTACAAGCAAAAGATATTAACTTAAATTTCAGAACAATCTCTATTGACAAAACAATGGCTCGTGGACTTAAAGGCGAAGCGTTTATTTCAGAGAGTCCTAAAACCGAAGCAGGAAAAAGGATTATTCCCATTTCTCAGACGGTAATGCCGCTTATAGAAGAAATTCTCAAGTTTTGCGGAGCCCATAAAAAGGACGATTATATCTTTATTCACAAAGGCAAATTGATAAGTACCGCACAGGTTAATATGCAATTTCAACGAACCATTGAAAAATACAGCGTGTTAGACCCCGATATCAAAGGGAAAGTATCTCTTCACTCGCTCCGGCACACTTTTGCGACAAGGTGTATTGAAGCAGGTATGCAGCCGAAGGTTTTACAAAAACTTCTCGGACATGCGGATATTCAGATAACCCTTAACACCTATTGCGATGCTTTTGAAAGTTATCAGCAGGAAAATATCGAGAAAGCTGACGCATATTTTGCAAATCTAGGGTTTTCTTACGGTGCTCCTACACAAGCCGTCCGCTTAGAAGCATAATATTACGGACATCCGAGATAATCGGGTGCCCGACTTTTATTCTTTGTTATACCCAAAACAAGATAAAAGTTTTGGGTATAACTATTTTGAATAACATTGAGGTTCTCTCCGTTGCACACTCGTTGCACGCGAATTTTGAAAAATGGCTTAAATAAAGGGCATAGAGGGTGTAATTATCCAGTCACCCCAGCCACAGGCAGGGCCTGACCCGATCCGGGTTAGGCTCTGTTTTTATCTATGGTTTTTACCCCGAAGCCGTTCGCTTGCGTTATGAACATTCTGACCATATCGGGTAGTGATAACGGAGTTGAGTTATCACCGCCCGATTTTTTGTTGTATTATCGGCATATCTTTATGTAGTAGCAGGTTCGGATGAACATGCTTTATGTTATGCCGGTAACGCTTTCTAAATATACCTTACCGATACACCTTTACGGGTATCGGCAACATAATTGTCTTGTGGGTTCCTATCCGGTAGTTCGATATGACCTATTTCGTGGTAATTCGGTGCCGAAGCTCCGTTCAAAAGCCAGATGAAATTGATATCTCTGCGACAGGCAGATTCAATTTTTCGTGACGAGTATATATTTTCCATATTGGCGTAAAGTACTATCTTTAACATTGTTGACGGCGCTGTTGCAGGCTTCCGACCGCGCACTTCGTAGGCCCTCATTAACGGGCTTAAAATCCATCTCCTCTACTATTTCATCTAAGAGCCGCACGCTGTCATTAGCCGGTATGATTCTTTCTGCAAAACTTTCGTCAATTAACAGTTGCCACATCCCGGTTAAATGTGCGATAATATGTACCGGTAATCTTTGTTTTCACACATATATTTTACCATAAAAAGAGAGTTCAGTCGACTGTTTTTTCAGCCTTCTGAACTCTTTTTTTATGGGCTATTTTGCTACAGTCCTTTTTAACTTTTCCAAAAAAATAGAGCAATCTAAAAGCTATTCTTTAACCGTGACAATAAGCCGAACGAGACAACCGGCACCATCACATTACTATCTCCAGCATCCGTTGCGAAAACTGATTATTAATTATCGGATTGTTTCAACATTTTTTTCTCCAACGAACAATAGCACTCTGCAATTTTCGGATAGAAAAATCCTGTCAATTTAGTTGTGATTTTTTGAATGGTATGTTGATATAGTATACTTAAAATCAATGCAAAAGCAAACACAATGAGGACAAGAACAAGCATCCATAGATCCAGAAAATTATAACCAAAATGTTCGTATACATATTGCCACAGCAACGGTCTGTAAAATACTCTTAAAAGTGCATTTTCATGAATAATGTAAATTAAAAATGAAAGTTTTGAAATGTAATTAACTGTTTTAGAACGAAATTGAATATTCTTTGCAAAACATACCATAGCAAGCGCCATTAAGATCAAGAACGGACTGCAATCAAATCCCCACCGCAAAATATCGTCACTGAATTTTCCGGTAAAAACACCTATTAAGTCCGTTAAAACAATAATTCCGTAATGACCGATAAATCCGATAACAAATGCGATAATATTAATTTTTTGGTTTCTTGTTACATCTTGAAGATAGAACTTCACATAAGCCGTCACAAAATAGATTGTGAGCCAAATTATCATAGCATTGATGAAGAAGTGATTGTACTCCATAAAATTGACAATACCGTATAAAAACAGTAAAACCAACGCCGTACGCAATAACCCTTGCTGATTCATTTTTTGGATAATTTGGTTCAAGAAAGCATGCAAGGGATAAAAAAGAATATAGCAGGTCATATATCAATTGTTTGCATAAGTTGTCGGAAGAAGTTGTGTAATGATTGTCCGAATATCAATATTTCCCTTACGCAGAAAAAAGACAACCGTCAATATAATGACCGAAACCACCCAAATATCCAAAAGCAATTGGAGAATCTTCTTTTTGTCCACTCTGTCGCTTTCCAACAGAAACCATGCGCTGCAGATAAAGAAAATCATATTTCCAAACGCGCCGCTGGTCTGCAACATAGACAATATCAATTGTTGAACATTCGTTGTCGCCTGATGCAGATTTACCACATAATCTTGAGATCCAATAAATTCATTGGGCAGCCGTAACGATTGAATGACATGACTGGTAACCACCAGAAAAATGCCGATAATTTTTAATAATTCAATACTGGAATTGCGTATTTTTTTCTGTCCTTTTTGTTGTGGATTCATGAAACAAATCCTTTCCCCTCTTATTTTGTGGTAACGACGATTTTCCCATCCGTATCTGACGAAATCTGAACCTGATGAACAGCGCCCTCGCCTTTGGTGACGATCTCGTTGACCACCGGATCCTCTATTTGACGGCGAATCAGGTTGCGCAATTCTCTGGCGCCGGTACCTGTACCCTCACACTGTTTTGCCAATGATAAACAGACGCCCTCTTCAAAAGTTGTCTCGATGGATTTCTCCGCCAACGCTGTTTGAAGATCACGAAGCAGTAATTCTGCAATTTTTGTGAGCGACTCTTCTCCCAACGGTGAAAAGACAATAATTTCGTCGACACGCGCCAAAAATTCCGGACGGAGGAACTCGCGCAGAGCTTTCATCACTTTTTGTTTAGAGGCATCCTTTACCGATTGCCCAAATCCCATCAGATTATCGTTGCGATCACTGCCGACATTGGAGGTCATGACTAAAACGGTGTTTTCAAAATTGACCGTTCTGCCCTGTGCATCGGTCACGCGACCGTCATCCAAAATTTGGAGCAGAATATTCAAAACATCGGGATGTGCTTTTTCGATTTCATCAAACAGAATCACCGAATAAGGTTTGCGACGGACTTTTTCGGTCAATTGTCCCGCCTCATCATAGCCGACATATCCGGGAGGCGCGCCGATCAGTCGGGAGACCGAGTGTTTTTCCATAAACTCGGACATATCTAACCGGATCAGCGTTTCAGGTGTGTTGAATAACTGGTCGGCAAGAACTTTTACCAAATGTGTTTTGCCGACACCGGTCGGACCGACAAACAAAAAAGACGCCGGGCGGTGTTCGGGACCGGTATGCACCCTGGCACGCTTGACGGCAGCCGCCACCAAGCGGGTTGCTTCCTCTTGGCCGATGACCTTTTGATTGAGTGCGTTTTCCAAGTCAGCCAAACGGTGCAGTTCGCTTTCCTCGATTTTGGTTGCCGGGATCCCCGTCCAAAGCTCGATGACCTTTGCCACATCTTTTTCCGTTACCGTACGGTTGGAGGCGGGTCCGTAAAGCGTTTCCGCCTGCTTTTTATACTTTTCAATATCCGCTTTCACAATTGCTTGCTTTTCGTAGTCCGGATGTTCCACATCCGCTTCCAATTCTTCCAATTCCACGGATTTTGCGGCAATCTGCTGATTCGTCAAATACAGTTCATCGACCGCCTTGTTTTCAAGGCTGGCGCAAGCACAGGATTCATCCAACAAGTCGATCGCCTTGTCGGGCAGAAAACGGTCGGTGACATAGCGTTCCGAAAGACGAACGATTTTCCCGATCAATTCATCCGGCACCGTCACACCGTGATAACCCTCGTAATAGCCTTTCACGCCCATCAGCACCTGACAGGCGTCCTCGATCGACGGTTCTTCCACCGTCACCGCCTGAAACCGGCGCTCTAACGCGGCGTCTTTTTCAATATACTTACGGTATTCTTTAAAAGTCGTGGCGCCGATGACCTGAATTTCGCCGCGGGAAAGTGCAGGCTTTAAGATATTGGCGGCGTTCATCGACCCTTCGGCGGAATCTCCCGCTCCAACCAAATTATGGATCTCATCAATGAACAAAATCACATTACCGGCATCCCGGATTTCTTCGATCAAACCCTTTACCCGCGCTTCAAACTGACCGCGGAACTGTGTGCCCGCCACTAAACCGGTCAAATCCAACAAATAGATTTCCTTATCCAAAAGCCGAGCCGGCACCTTTTTATCTGCAATACGCAGTGCCAAGCCTTCAGCAATAGCCGTTTTGCCGACGCCCGGTTCCCCGATCAGGCAAGGATTATTTTTGGTACGGCGAGACAATATTTGAATGGTACGATATAATTCTTTATCACGACCGATCACCGCATCCAATTTCCCTGTTCTCGCCCGTTCGGAAAGATTGATACAATGCTGTTCCATAAAGCGACGGCGTTTCTTTTTCGGCTTTTCCTTGCCGGATTCTTTTTTTTCGGTTTGTTCCGTTTCGCCGGACTGTTTTTGCCCGCCGAAAGCACCGAAAATATTATGCAGGAAAGGCATCGCCGGTGCGGTACCCAAATCGAATGTTTCTTCATTCATTTCCTCGTCATCCATCATATCCATGAACTGCTCGGAAAGCTGCTCAATATCCTCATCGCTGATATTCATTTGTTTCAGCATCGTGTCGATCGGCTTATAACCCATTTCCTTAGCGCAAACCAAGCAAAAGCCCTTCGGCTCCTCATTGGGTGCGGCGGCATCCGCCATAAAGACCATTGCCGGTCGTTTTTTACATTTACAACATAATTTCATGCAAACAGAACTCCTTTAGATTTACTTCCTGACTTTAGAAGACAGAAACGACCCCATGTCGGCAATACTGCCCCACTGCCAATTTTCTGCCGATAAAATATCCGCACCGTTTGGCAGATAACTGCACACCAAGCGGAAGATCATCACCCCGAAAAAGACAAAAATCAGTCCCTTGATCACGCCCAGCACACCGCCGAGGATCGTGTTGACTTTGCCGGCAACGCTGAACGAAAAGACTTTATTCAGTAGCCTCGCCGCAATTTTTACGACAAAAAACAAAACGGTAAACAACACAACCGAAACCATGATTTTCAACAGCGAAACCATCATCGGGCGAATCACATTTTGCGAGGCAGATTCCACCATATTATTAGAAACATGTTCCGAAGCGGTTCCAATCCGACTGGCAATATGCTCTTTCGACACACCCACTTTTTCTGCATAACCGGTCACAAAGCCCGGCAAAGCCGTCCATACCGAATCCACGGTGTTTTGTGTGTTATCCGCAACAGCGCTGTCTACCGCCGAAACGACCGTCGGTGCGATCGCGCGGTCATAGATTATTTCCGCTATGGGTGTAGATAGTGTGATGGATAAGATCAATGCGGCAAGAAAACCAATCGTTTCGATCAATGAGCATACAAATCCGCGTTTTGCCGAAAGAATTACTGTTAACACGAAAACGCCCAACAGAACCACCGCAAAAACAATAATAACCGTATTCATTCGTTATCTCCTATATCATTTTGAAGATTGAACATCGTTTAATTCCACTTTTGTAATATCGTTATCGGTGATATACGCAACAGCATTACGGGAAATACCGGCGATCCGTTCACCGCCGAACGGACACGCCGCACTTTGTAACGGTGTTCCTGATTTATTCATGACATAAATGCCATTTTCCCCGATACAATAAATATGACCGTATCGCTGAAAAATATCACCAATGACGCCGTTATACTTAAATTCAGATTTTACCTGTCCGTTGCGGGAAAGGACGACAATGCGATTATCACTGTGATCATTAACACGGCGATATACCAACACCGCACCGGCGGTACCGTGACGCATCATGGCAAGCGGATTTTCGTCTGTCCGCTCTGTTTTGGTCAATTTATTCCATTGGATTCGCTCATAGGAATTTGCGGTAAAAACGCCGAGATACCGCCAGCCGAAATTTTCCAGCGAAAGCACCGTTTTATCCGTATATTCAGCAGAATAAACCGGCGAGGACTGTTTGAAATCAAAGAGAAGCACCCTGCTGATCAACTGACCGTTTTTACCGTTAACGGTTGAAACAGCCAATTTTTTACCCGATGGAGACAGGGCAACATTGTTGATCATATCGGTCGCCGATCGCCACTCAAAAACCAATTTATTATTTTTATCAAAGACCTGAACCACCGCGGTATAAGAATCAGCGTCGGTCACAACAGCATAGCTTCCCGAACGCGAAACGGTCGCAGTACGAATCACCTGCTTGCTTTCCTTTTCCAAAACACATTCTTTTAAATTCCAGATCGCAAAACCCTTTCCCCCCTGATCAAAAACCAACGCACGGGTGGTTGATGTCTTTAACACCGGATGAGAATATCCGTGTGCAATGGTAAAAATCTTTTTTCCTGAATCGGAAACCGCCATTAAATCGGAATCGGTCAATACATAATAATAGAAATTCTTTTCAACCGTATCCAGCGTTTGTGTACCGTAAAGATCAATGGGATACTTCCCGCCGCCAATCGGCAAAGTCAAATTATAAAAGCTTTCGCGGATACCGACCGGCAAAACAACGGACAAAAACGATATCAAAACTGCCGCAACCAGCGCCACCAGAAGCGCTGTCCTGAAATGACGGCGGCGTTCCAACTTCTTTCCTTTTACCACACGAACCGTGCGCGTCGGTTCTTCCTTCTTTTCGTGCCGCCCTTGCGAGGAGGTCATTTTTATATCGCGTTCTACCGTTTTCTTTGGCTTTCTTTGAAAGCGGCGGTGGGTTTTCTTTTTATATTCTGCCAAGGTATCACCTCAAATCATAAAAAACTTGATTTAAATAAAGTCCCTGCGGCGGAGCAGTTTCCCCTGCCAATTCCCGTTTCCCCAAAGCAAAAATTTCTTTGGCGCAATTAGGAGACCGTCTGCCCTGTGAAACGGCAATGGCAGTGCCGACAATAATCCGTACCATGTTATACAAAAATCCGTCTGCCGAGACCGAAAGCTCAAAACCACGCTTGTTTTCGATGATGTTGCACGCAGAAACAGTACGCACCGTATCGGTAACCGACCGTCCGGCTGAAGAAAACGGCGCAAAATCATGCGTACCGACCAAGCCGGCGCAAAACTGCTGACACCTTTCAAGGTCAAGCGGCTGATCCAAGCGCAAAGCATAATTTTTCAAAAAAGGATCATGGATCGCGCCGACATACATTTTATATCGGTAATTTTTTCCCTTACAATGATATCGTGCATGAAAATCCGACGCCACTTCACGATAGTCGGTTACCGCAATATCTTTGGGCAAAATGGAATTTAATCCGCGTAAAAATGCCTCTTTCGGAATGGCATCATCACAGTCCAAATGGCAACAAAACTGTCGTGCATGAACCCCGGCATCGGTGCGACTGCACCCCGTGACCGACGGTCGAACACCTAACAGCGATTCCAAACCGTTTTGCAATGTTTCCTGCACCGTAACGGCATTTTCCTGCACCTGCCAGCCGTGATAAGCCGTTCCGTCAAACGAAAGCGTCAATAAAACTCGTTTCACTATTCTATCCCATTCATTTCACATAATTCAATGCCAAAATCCCGGCGCAGAAGATGATACAACCGATCCCTGCCAAGAGATCTATGGACGAAAACCGCAATTGTTTCATGCGGCGTCTGCCCTCTCCGCCATGATAGCAACGGCATTCCATGGCCTCCGCCAATTCATAGGCGCGCCGTACCGAAGAGATGAGAAGCGGAATTAAGATCGGTACTAAAGAACGAATCCGCTCGATCAAATTACCGCTTTCCAAATCGGCGCCTCTTGCCTTTTGCGCGTTCATGATTTTCTCCGCCTCTTCAACCAGCGTCGGAATAAAGCGCGGTGCAATGGTCATCATCATTGCTAAACTGTGTACCGCGTTTTTCAAACCGAAGATTTTCAAAAATCCCAACAACTGTTCAATACCGTCGGTCAGTGCATTGGGTGTGGTGGTATAGGTCAAAACCGAGCTGAACAGAATCAACAGCAAGATACGAAAAGCCATAAAGAATGCACGGTACAGTCCGCCGGTAGTGATATGGATCACCCAAAAGCTGAATAATTCCGTTCCCGAAACGGTATACACGGCATTCAAAATTGCCGTAAAAGCTAAAATCGGTAAAATGACCTTTAAATTTTTCAAGTAGAGTCTCAACGGTACCCGCGAAATAAAAATCGTTGAAAAAATACAGACAGCGGCAAAGAGTAAGGACCAAAAACTTTTTGCGAAAAACAAGA
>JAFWUH010000050.1 GCA_017524165.1 Clostridia bacterium
ATCCTGCTGACCTTCGGCGTTTCGCTGCTCGTCGGCTGGATGGTCGCGCGTAAGAACAAAAAAATAGATATGGTCGAAGCGCTCAAAAACGCGGAATGAGAGGTTTTTATGAATAAGATCACTGTGAAAATCGACGGAATGATGTGTGGTATGTGCGAAGCGCATATCTGCGACACGATCAGGCGCGCCTTCCCCGACGCGAAAAAGGTGTCCGCGTCAAGAAAAAGCGGTGAAGCAACGTTTCTGTCCGACAGCGCTCCCGACGAAGAAGCGTTGAAAAAGGCGATCGCCGACACCGGCTACACCTTCGTTTCCGTTTCATCGGAAGAATACAAAAAGCGCGGTCTGTTCGGCAGATAAGGAGGACGGCGGTATGTTCATCGAGATCAAAGGCGCGAAAAAGCAGTGCGGGACGGGAGAAACGGCGGTTTTCGCCCTCGAAGGCGTTGACTTTTCGCTTGAAAAAGGAAAGATATTCAAGCGTGACAGAACAATGAAATAACCCTTTCCGAAAAAAGCGCGTGCAGTTACCAAAGTACATAATATAAAAGATTCAGCGGCGGGAGCGATCCCGCCGCTGTGCGTTATTTCATCTTCTTTTCAAAACGGAACATTCCGTCGAAGCCGTCGCCGTCGTCGTAGTTGTTTTTAACCGTTTTCAAAATTACTGCCTTATCACTGTCGGGCGTTTGGCAGAGAGTTTTTCTTTTTTGCAAATCAATCGTCTTCCAACAGCTTGGCAGGCGGTATTTTTAATACCTCCGCCATTTTAAACAGCGTTTCAAGCGATACGCCGCAGATTATACCGGGTCCTTCCACCTGACCGATAAAATTAACGCTTTTGTCTATAAGCTCGGCAAACACTTCTTGTGTATATCCCGCCTTTTTTCTATAATAGGCGATTTTCAGCCCTAAAGTTATATACTTATCGGGGAATTCGGTTTTCATACTATCGCCTCCAGTTTCTATCAATATTTTATCAAGAAACGATAGCAGATATAATTTAGAAAAATTATATAATAATTTACTTTTGCTCAACAATAAGCTATAATAAATGAAAAATCATTTAAATGAGGTGCATATTTTGAGATATACCTGTTGCTTTTTCGGTCACCGAACCATCCGTGAAACGGAAGAATTAAAAGAGCGGTTGTCTGCAATTGTTGAAAAATTGATAACCGAAGAAAAGGTGGATACCTTTTTGTTTGGCAGTAAAAGTCAGTTTAACAGTCTGTGTCACCAAACTGTTTCGGCAGCAAAAGAAAAACACCCGCACATAAAACGCATTTTTGTGCGGGCGGAATATCCGTTTATTAATGAAAGTTATAAAGATTATCTTTTGGAACGCTATGAAGATACCTATTTCCCCGAAAAAATACTCGATGCCGGCAGAGCCGTTTATGTTGAACGCAATTATGAAATGATCCAAAACAGTGATTTTTGTGTGGTCTATTACGAGGAAGCCTGTCGCCCGGACACCCGCAAAAGCGGTAGTAAAATCGCGCTCAACTATGCGCTCAAACAGAAAAAGCGCGTCATCCTTCTGCCGTAAAGCACCGGAGCTACGGTATCGTTTTTCATCACCCCGGCAAATATCTTTGCTGTTGATTGGATGCCCCTGCTCATCTACAAGCACGGTCAATTCCTTTTTATGAAAGAAGTATTTGCTTCGCGGGCAATACGGACTATACGCAGAGATACCCTCTCCAACCGCGCGCGGAATAATACGAGTCCGCCCCGTTATGGAAGGTAAACACCTCGCCGTAACGGCGCTCGCAAAACAAGGCGCCGCCCAGCTGTCGTATTCTGTCCGGTGTGAGGATCCAACAAGAGGTTTTTAAATCAAATTCACCGAGACTTTACAACCGACGGTAGAGCGCTTCGTTCATCAGCGTTACACCCATTTTTTCGGCTTGTCCAAGGGCGCTTCCGGCAGGCGGATTTTTAATGCGTTTTTGCAGGGCTGTCTCGTCGTAGCACAAGCTTCTGCGCCCGGCAGGGGCTTCCCACAAAAAATGAGCTTGCCCGTCTGTGTGTCCAGACCAATCGTATCCGGTTCGCCGCCGCTTTTCTCCATCCGTATCAAGATTTCGACCGCGGGTTTGTTTCCCTGCAAGCAGGTTTCCACGCGTTCCCATGTCAAATCGGGATGCCGTAGCATATTCTTTTCAAATCTTGTTTTCAATATGTCTAACATTCAAAATCCCTCTTCCAAACAGCTCCGTTGCCTATTGCCGTATTTGCGGTCACACCTTTTTAAAGATGTATTGCACCGAGGGCGCGTCACAAACAAACATCGTTGATGTAAGAATACCGCCGTAATATTGCAAGCGGGAAAAACCGTGCCACCCTTCCACCGAGGAATCCTGATCGGCAATCATATACAGTTCGGCTCCGTTAGATATATTTTTCGGTTTCAAAGCGTGAACCCTGGTTACCAAACCGCAGAAGTTCATTTTGTCTTTATGAAAGGTGATTTCAAAATATCCATCATTACTCTTCCATGTTCCCTGAAGCTGCGGCAGAATGCTGTCATCTATCTCATAATTACCGTAACGGGTACGGTCGGTTTTTTGCAAGATTTCCTGGCTTTCTCCCGAAATCGGAAAGTCTTGCGTTACTTCCAGCTTCCCATCGGCAAAAATTATTCGCCTGATCGTTGCATAATTCTTTACATCATTTTGATAACGCAGTCCGTTGTGTTTCAGTTTCAACTCCAATAAGCCGTCCTTTTGTGCCATACGGAATGTTGTTTCCAGCACCGGCGCGCTTCGCCACAAAACGGTCAATTTATTTCCGTCGATCTCGATCCGTGTACCGATCACGCCTCTTTCTTCCCATGCACCGTTCAATTCTTTTCCTATTTGGTTCATACACTTCCCTCACTCTCAATGTTTCGTGATGATTTCAAGCTCAATATTGAAAAAACCGCCGCTGATCGAATCGGGCAAAACCTTGTTGTCCTCCACCGTGATTGCCCGACCGTCCTCAAAGAGGAAGGTTATCTCCTTTTTGCGGTTCAGCAGGCGTTCCCGTTGCGGGAGCTCCGCCCACGCAAGAATCCCGGTATCTGCGATATTCTTTTGAATCGCCGCAACCGTTTCGGCATCTACCGGCTTTTCACTTTCGTACACCGTCGGATCGTCATAACGGGACGATTTTTTATTGGTTCCCGTGCCGTCGGCGTGAAGCGTTAATGTCGCTTTGGTAAATCCGCCGTTGTCGCGTTCTTCCGAGAACCGTATCTCCTTGAGCGACCCTATTGCCGGCAGTTTGACCGTTTCGCCCTGCATTACTTCGGTAAACAGGTTTACGATTTTTCGCCCCGTTTCCGCCGAGAAAATCGGCGCTTGATTATCCGAAAAACTGATTTTTTCTCCGCTTGCATAGCAGACATATACCCTGCCGCCAAAATTTTGCGGCAAACCGTGCGTCGTTGAATGAAAACCGTTTTTTCGCGCAAGATTTTCTTCCCGTACAAGTTTTACAAGTCGGGGAAAGAGGTCTTCTTTTACATACGCCCACGCCCGGCTCCTTTCGCCGTCCGACCAAAAGCCGGCACCCTTTTCCAAAAACAAAAAGGTTCCCGATCCGGCAGGCGCCGCAAACGCCGAAACATAGCCGATCGGCTCGATCTGCCGTTCTTCATCGGAAAACGCCGGATCGGTATTCAACGCCGAGGTCGCTTCAAAAAGAATCATTTCCTCCGATTTGATTTCTTTCGGCGCCCGTTTGTCCTGCGTCGCGTCAGTCCCGCCGCATTCTCCCGGCTTTGTTTGTTTCAGAACAACAATATCCTTATTGTCTTTTTTGAACACTTTATTCGCTCCATTCAAGATAAAATTTTACCGCTACATCGCCATCCGAAAGTATGTCGAGCAGTTTCTCTTTCGTTGCATTGCCGATGGTTGCAAGTTTTGTAAAATTCCAGGTGTTTTCGTCATAATAAATCGTGATCTGATTCCCTTGATAAAGAATAATATCGCCCGGCTTCGTCGTTATTTGCCCGTCGTTGCGCGGCAGTGCCCACGGAAGCGCACCGACCTTTTCGTATTGACCGTAATCCCGCATTTCAACCGTAAGCGCCTCTGCGTTCAGTTTTTCGATCAGTGCCTTTGCCGAAGAGTTGTCTTCCAAGTTCGCGTACATTTTTTCTCCGTTGGCTTCAATCACCAATACCGGCGTCGGGTTGTTTAATTCAGTCGCACCCGAATCTTTCGTTGTAGTTTCTCCCGTCCAATCTATAATTCCACCAAACTCGTATACATTCGTATATCCCATTTCAAACAGCTTCTGTGCTGCCTCTTTGCTTCGTCTGCCGCTGCGGCAGTATACCAAAATAATTTGATCCAGATCCGGCAGCTCCTTCGGTTGCTCGGTACCGATGCTTTCATTCGGAATACAGACCGCACCCGGAATATGACCGCCGGCGTATTCATCCTGTCGGCGTACATCAACGATAATATGTCCGTCCTCTTTTGCCATCATCCGTTTGGCGGCATCCTGCGATATCTGCATATAGCTTCTTTCCATCCCGGGACCGTCCAAAAGGTTCCTTTTTTGATAAACCATCATCAGCACCGCAACAACGGCGACCGTCGCTATAGCGGCAAAACCAATCCAAAAGTATTTCATCATCCTGTTTCCTTTCATGTTCTTTAGATCTCCTACTGCTGTAAATTGTCCCGTTAAATTGACATTCGCTCTGCTGCCTGTATCCCCATTGTTTAAAAAACGCATATTCTCTTTGTTTATTATACTTAAAGTCTGAATAAGAGTAAAGTTTTTTCTCAAAAAACAACATCCTCTGTCTTCTTCCTGTGTTTTTTTCGATTTCGGTTGAATTACATAAAATTCTGTGATATAATGAGCAACCGCAAAGCGAAATGAAAAACGAGGTGAGTGACCGTTGTCAGAAGAACTGATCCGCGCTCGCGGAGAAAAAGCAAAGCAGTATTTTTTAGAGGGCTACAACTGCACCCAAGCGGTAGTGTTGGCATTTGCCGACCGTTGTGACATTGACCGTGACACCCTGTTAAAACTGGCGTCATCCTTTGGCGGCGGGATGGGCAGATTGCGGGAGGTTTGCGGTACCGTCAGCGGGATGTTTATCATCCTCGGTCTGATTTCGGGTTATGCCACCCCCGAAAAAGGCGCCAAAAAAGCCGCGCACTATGCTGATGTGCAAGAGTTGGCGCGTCGTTTTGAGGCGGAAAACGGTTCCATTGTTTGCAGAGAACTTTTGGGACTTTCCGTCAAACGGCAAGACCCAACCCCCGATCCCCGCACACCGCAATATTACCAAAAAAGACCTTGTCCAGATCTGGTAGCACAAGCCGCAGAAATTTTAGAAGCCTTCCTCGCTGAACAATAAAATCATATTTTTTTTGCAAAAACAAACAGCGTTGCCGCATGGTTACGGCAACGCTGTTTTACTGTAAAAATCAATCAGACAATTTCTGCCAAGCCGAAAATCTTCTCGGGCAATTCTTCTTTATCCGCCGAGATGGTGAAAATAAACTCAACATCTTCCAGCGCCTTGATCCGGGCGAAGAAAGAAGCCAACTGCTCATAATCGCGACTGCCGATACGCAGCGTCGCGTCACCGAAAATATGGGTCACATCATTGTTTCCGGCTTTAATGCCGCTCAACATGCCGTAATACTCATCATAACCGCTGATGCCGTATGCGTCCGCATCCACCAAACGGGCTTTATGCGTAACCGAGAAGGTCAAGGTGTCGCCCTTTTC
Organism: Clostridia bacterium; assembly: GCA_017524165.1. Taxonomy (GTDB): domain Bacteria; phylum Bacillota; class Clostridia; order Oscillospirales; family Acutalibacteraceae; genus UBA737. Next base: position 5,752 of record JAFWUH010000050.1, read on the forward strand.
AATGCAAACCACATCGCCCAAGCTCTCGTTAGCGGCAGCATTGACCATTTCGACTAATTTTTTGGTCTTCCCGGAACCTTTTTTCCCGATAATAATTTTAATCATTGATACCAGCTCCTTTTATTGTGTTTACCCGAAAGCGAAAGCTTTCAGATAACGGATTCCATATATATATCTGCACCGAATTATCTGCCAAGGCGGGCTTCCAACGCCGCTTTTTGCGCTTCATAACCCGGTTTGCCCAAAAGTGCAAACATATTTTTCTTATAACTTTCCACGCCGGGTTGGTCAAACGGATTGACGCCCAGCAAATATCCCGAAACGGCGCACGCCTTTTCAAAGAAGTAAATCAGTCGACCGAGGTTTTCTTCGTCTGCACGGTCGATTTGAATGACCAAATTCGGCACGCCGCCGTCGGTATGTGCCAAGACCGTGCCCTCAAACGCCTTTTCATTGACGAAAGACATCGGTTTTCCTGCCAAGAAATTTAGTCCGTCGCCGTTGGATTCCTCGGCTTCAATGATGACATCACTACCGTTATCGCCGATGGTAACCACCGTTTCAAACAACATCCGACTGCCGTCCTGAATATACTGTCCCATCGAATGCAGATCGGTCGAGAAGGTGACCGACGCTGGGAACAGACCTTTATGATCTTTGCCTTCGCTCTCGCCGTAAAGTTGTTTAAACCATTCGGACATCATGGTAAAGCGCGGCTCATAACTGACCAACAATTCGACCGCTTTACCTTTACGGTAGAAGGCGTTGCGATATGCCGCATAGGCATAGCAGGGATTTTTTTCCAAATCAGGGATATCGTAATCTTCCCGCGCCGCCGCCGCGCCGTCCATCAGCTTTTGAATATCGGCGCCTGCCGCCGCAATCGGCAACAAGCCGACCGCCGTCAAAACCGAGAACCGACCGCCGACATCATCCGGCACAACAAAGGTTTGATAGCCCTTTTCGTCAGCCAACTGTTTCAAAGTGCCGCGTGCCTTATCGGTTGTACAGTAAATGCGGGAAGCCGCTTCCTGCTCGCCGTAACGCTCCTCCAAATAGCGGCGGAACACGCGGAAAGCCACCGCCGGTTCGGTCGTGGTGCCGGATTTGGAAATCACATTCACCGAAACGCGTTTGCCTTCGCAAATCTTCAACAAATCACTGAGGTTGGATCCGCTGATGCTGTTGCCGGCAAAGTAAATTTCGGGCGCACCGTCTGTAAGCGCGTTATAATACGGTCCTTTTAAGAACTCAATCGCCGCGCGGGCACCAAGATAGGATCCGCCAATGCCGATAACGATCAGCACATCGGTGTCCTGACGGATTTTTTCCGCGGCGGTCTTAATTCTTGCAAATTCCTCTTTATCATAATTGACAGGCAAATCAATCCAGCCGAGAAAATCATTGCCGAGTCCGTTGCGGTCGCGCAGCATTTGGTGTGCCGCGTCGATTTGCGGCCGCAGACCGATCAAATCATTTTCACGGATAAACGGTTTTGCGTAACTGTCGGTAAACTTTAGTGCCATGAAGGGTTCCTCCGTTGATTAAAAACTTCTTTGTTTTTATTTTACAATATTTTATCGCTATTTGCAAGAGTAATTACGGCAATTCCGCAATTTTCTTGGTCAAAGAGGAATTAATTGCTCAACAATCCGCGCAGCATCCAACCCAAGGCGACGGCATAGTTCATTTCCTCGACGGATTCCGCCGCCTGAATCGGTATTTCGCCGACCACCTCACCGCCGACCGAAAGTTCGACCGTGCCGACCTGATCTCCCTTTTGGATCGGTGCGCGAACCGACTTCGGCAAAACGACATTGCGTTCTACCTTTTCGGTACTGTTTTTTTTCATTAAGAGAGACAGCGTTTCGGGCGCGCAAAGGCGCACCTGCTTTTGCACACCGCCCGTCACCGGCAAAACGGCGTCCGCGTCCAATTGTGCGTCCAACGAGGCGAGGGAGAAATTCGCAAAGCCGTAGTCTAACAGCTTTTTTGCTCCGTTAAAGCGGTCGTTGCTGGTTTCGCCGCCCATCACAACGGCAACCAATTCCAAATCCCCACGGCAGGCGGATGCCGAAAGGCAGTATCCCGCGCCCGAGGTCGTGCCGGTTTTCAGTCCGGTAGTGCCTTCATAAAAGCGAACCAGTTTGTTGGTGTTGACCAGTTCGCTTTTGCCGTCACGCAGGGAGTCCATCCAGACGGTCGTATAGTTTTTGATAAGCGGATGCCGAAGCAGTTCCGCCGACATCAGCGCGACATCGTGCGCCGTGCTGACATGCCCTTCAGCGTCCAGTCCGGTTGCGTTGACAAAATGGGTATGATGCATACCAAGCTGATCGGCGCGCTCGTTCATCATGGCAACAAAGCCTTCCTCACTGCCGGCGACCGCCTCGGCAAAGACCACTGTGGCATCGTTGGCAGAGGCAATCGCGGTGGCTTTCAGCAGATCGTCCACCGTCATGCTCTCCCCCGGCTCCAGCCAGATCTGCGAACCGCCCATACTGCACGCGTGCTCACTGGCGGTCAGTACGGTTTCCAAGGTTAGATCGCCGCGATCTAAGGCTTCCATCGTCAATAACAGCGACATAATCTTGGTAATGGATGCCGGCGGCAGAACCTCGTCGGGATTATCCTCATAAAGAACCGTTCCCGTTTTCGGTTCTAACAAAATGACCGATTTTGCCTTGATATCCAGCGGTTGTCCCAATACGGCGGCAACGGTGGGCAACAACGGCTCGTTGAGGTCATCGGCATCGTTTTCCTCCGAAATAGCGCCAACCCCGATGCCACTGCTCAAACACAAAAGACACAATACAAAACAAATGAATTTTTTCAAAAACAGCACATCCTTTCACACTTTTGTTTCATGAAAAGATATGCCGTTTGAATCGGTTTCATACCTATTAGTATTGTTTAAAAAGCCGTTAATAGCCGAGTTCTTCCCCGCACAAAAGCACGGTGATACGTTCGGGATCGCGTTGCTTTGCCGTGATCATATAGTTCACGCAAATGCGCGACGGACTTTGACAGCCGTCGGTCCAATCGGGATCGGAAGTCTTTTCCAGCGCCACGCAATGACCGAGCTTGTGACAGGGCGTATCCAAATTCAGGCGCACGGTATTTTTGGGCGCGGCATCGGTTTTTACCCGCAGAAAGGCGGCTTTTAGATCGGGAACGATTTTATTGACCCCGACAATCAGCACGACCTTTTTCGGTCCGAACGCCATGGCGCTGATGCGGTTGCAGTTGCCGTCAACATTGACCAACTGTCCGTCTTCGGTCAGGGCGTTGGTCGAACAGAAGTAAAAGTCACAGCCGACTGTTTTCCGATAAACCTCTTCTTGTTCTTCGGGGGTAATACCCGGACGGGTACGGTCATAAAAACAGTATTTTTCGTCCTTTAAAATGTCCCAAACGCCGCTTTCTTTCAGCGACACGGATCCGCCTGACGATATGGTGCAACCGTCAAAAAGACGCTCACGCACGGCGGCGCACACCGCGGCAGAATCAGGCAGATAAAACGCATTCATATTGTTTTTGCGAAGCGCCTGCAATACCTTTTCGATTTTTTCGTTCATCTTCTTCCCTCCGTGGATTTATAAAATCGTCGCACCGCCGAGGACAACATCGCCGTCATAGAAAACGGCGGTCTGTCCCGGTGAAGGTGCGCGCTGTGGTTGCTCAAATTCCAAAACCGCCGTCGTTTCGGATGTCGGATGCAAAACAGCCGGTTGTTCGGTCTGCCGGTAACGCAGTTTCGCCGAAACTTTCAGCAAAGAAGAACACCGGTCAAACGGAATATAGTTGGTATCTTTTAATTCCACCCGGGTGCGGAACAAGGCGGATTCCTCACCCAATATAACGGTGTTTTCAGCCGCGTTTTTTGCCAAAACATAGGCGGGTTTCCCCAAGGCGATCCCCAGTCCCTTTCGTTGCCCGACGGTATAGTGGATCAGTCCCCGATGAGTGCCGAGCACCGTCCCGTCCGGCGAAAGAAAACTGCCGGACGGCTGTCGGCCGATTCGCGCTTCAATAAAGGCACCGTAATCCCCCGACGGCACAAAACAAATATCCTGACTGTCCGCACGGTCGGCAACGCTCAACCTTGCCTCAGCCGCCAAGGCACGCACCTCAGCTTTGGTCAACGCCGCCAACGGGAACCGGGCAAAGGCGAGTTGCTCCTGATTGAGCCGGCAAAGCATATAGGTTTGATCTTTTTGGCGATCTTCGGGACGGCACAGCAGCGTTCTGCCGCCGGCATCTTTTTTTGTGACGGCGTAATGTCCTGTCGCCAACGCTGTGCATCCCGTTTTTTGCGCTTGAGTCATGAGTAGTCCAAACTTGATTTTTTCATTGCAAAGAATACAAGGGTTCGGGGTTCGCCCGGCAAGATATTCCCCGATAAAATCCGCGATGACCGTTTGCTCAAACGCTGTACGATAATCTAATACGGCATGTTGGATCCCGAGCGTTTGACAAACCGCGGCGGCATCTTGTGCCGCCTCCTTTTGCGGTTGCGGGCAAAGCTGTAAGGTAACGCCGAGAACGGTATGTCCTTGTTTTTGCAACAAGACGGCGGCGGCTGAAGAATCCACGCCTCCGCTCATACCGACCATAACTTTTTCCATGGCTTTTCTCCTCCTTGCAACAAAAACTTGCTCTGCAGACATTATTATATCAAATTATTTCACGGTTTGCAATTCATGAATATCAGGTTTTTCGCATATACTTTTAGCAAACGCAACTGCAGAAAGTAAAAAAGAAAGGCGCGCAATGATATGAAAGTTTATTATCCCGAAGGACGGTTATTTGATACAGCGGAAAACAAAAGACACCTGTCCGGTCCGACAGCCTTGGCGCAAGCGGCGGTCAATCAAACGGTGTTGGAAGCCAGGGTTCTGCTCTGTGACGCCGGACACAATTTAACGGTCGATCTCGGTTGTATGAAAGGGATCATTCCGCGTGAGGAGGGCGCCCTCGGCATTGCCGAAGGCACCACCCGGGATATCGCCTTGATCTCCCGCGTCGGGCGGGCGGTCAGCTTTACCGTCACCGAATTGTCGTACGATGAAAACGGGCGACCGATCGCCCTCCTTTCCCGCCGCCATGCCCAGGAACTGTGCCGCGCAGAATTTCTTGCCCATCAGCACATCGGCGATGTGATCGAGGTCACCGTGACGCACCTTGAAAATTTCGGCGCCTTTTGCGATGTCGGGTGCGGCAATGTCGCTCTGTTGCCGATCGACGCGATTTCGGTTTCCAGAATTTCACATCCTTCCGACCGTTTCCATGTCGGGCAGACCATCCGCGCCGTGATCAAAAACATCTCTCCCGACGGAAAAATCACCTTGACCCACAAAGAATTACTCGGTACTTGGGAAGAAAATGTCAGCCGCTTTGCGGCGGGTCAAACCGTTTCGGGCGTCATCCGCAGCGTGGAGAATTACGGCATTTTTGTCGAACTTACGCCCAATTTGGCAGGCCTGGCAGAACCGCACGAACAGGTTATTGTCGGGCAACAGGCAGGGGTCTACATTAAAAGCATCCTACCCGAAAAGATGAAGATCAAACTGATCATCATCGACAGTTTTGACGCCGTTGCACCCCAAGCGCCCCACTATTATTTTGAGGGAAATCATCTGGACGAATGGCAGTACTCTCCGAAAGAATGTCCCAAAAAAATCCAGTCTTTTTTTCGTTAATTTTGAAGATTTTTATCTTATTTTACAGATTGTCCTTGACTTCTTTGACAAAAAAAGGTATGCTTTAAACAATAAAACAATATAGAAGTAAGAAGGTTATTCCCATGGCTGTCTCTCATTCCTGCGGCGGAGATTGCGGTTCCTGTCAGGAACAATGTTCCTCCCGTCAACCTGAAAGCTTGATCGAACCGACAGGCGATTATAATCATATCCGGCATGTCCTTGCCGTTGTCAGCGGTAAAGGCGGCGTCGGCAAATCCATGGTCACTTCCCTTTTGGCGGTTGCACTCCGCCGTCAGGGCTATTCAGTCGGTATTTTGGACGCCGACATCACCGGTCCCTCGGTTCCGAAAAGTTTCGGCGTGAAAAGCCGCGCGATGCAAAGCGAAATCGGCATTCTGCCCGCCGAAACCGAAACCGGTATCAAAATCATTTCGGTCAATATGATGTTGGAATCTGCGGAAGCTCCTGTCATCTGGCGCGGGCCGGTCATTGCCGGTGCCGTAAAGCAGTTCTGGCATGATGTCGTCTGGGGCGACCTGGATTATTTGCTGATCGACTGTCCTCCCGGTACCGGCGATGTGCCGTTGACCATTTTCCAATCCATCCCGCTGGATGCGGCGATTGTCGTCACCTCTCCGCAGGATTTGGTTTCGCTGATCGTTAAAAAAGCTGTCAACATGGCAAATATGATGAATATTCCGGTCTTGGGTACCGTGGAGAATATGAGCTATTTTCGCTGCCCCGATTGCGGCAAAGAGCATCGCATTTTCGGCGACACTTCGGCGGACCCCGCCGAAACCGGCATTCCGCTTTTGGGGCGGTTGCCGATTGACCCCGATTTGGCAAGGATGATTGATAACGGCGCCATCGAAAAGGTTCGCGACGGATTTTTGGACGATGCCGTCGGTCTGATAGCCGAAAAATTTCCTGTAACTGCGGAATAAACCGCCCTTATTCCCGCTCAAGATGTTCCCGACGGAACGCGGAGGGCGCACAGCCGTAAGCGGCAGAAAAAACCTTGGAAAAATAATTTTGATCGGAATAACCGCAGTCGGCTGATATTTCCTTAATGGAACGCCGACTTTTACATAACAATTCCGCGGCTTTTTGCATCCGTATTTCGGACAAGCATTCCATCACGGTTTTTCCGTACTCACCTTGAAACGATTTGGTCAAGGTGGAATTGCAACAGCCGAATTTTTCGGACAAGCGGTTCAATGTAATGTGCGACGCGTAATTTTGTTGCAAATAATTGAAAATCATTTGCGGCAACCGCTGATTGTAAAAATAAAGTTTGTTTTTTCCGGTCAAATTTTCGGCGATCACCGTCATCAAATGAATATAAGAATCCAGCAGGTCCCGCGGAATCGCGCACACGGTTGCTGATAATTCCGCTGCCTTTGTGCCATCCTTCAATTGCTTAAACGCCTCTTGTTGCAGTTGAAACAGCGATTGCGGACTGTCGTCCCGCACCTGTCCCATCATTAAATATCCCGACAAAATCCCGAAATGATAGATCGGTGCAACCGCTTCATACAGCCCGCGTTTACAACGGTAAACGAAAACTTTTCCGGTGTTGCGTACCCGCTCAAATGCTACGGCATCGTTTTGTATACAGTCTTTCTGTATCGCGCGGTTTTCCTGTAAACAACGGCAGAAGGGGGACAACTCTTTCGGATAAGAATAGATTTCGTGAAATTCTGTATCGTGAATAGAAACACGAATCCCTGAAATTCGGTAAAAATCTTTCAGCAAGGAATGAATTTGCATATCCTGAACCATGATACAATCTCCTTTGGCACAAAAACGGAAATAATACGATATTTTGCTATTTATTCTACAATTTTTTATAGAATTTGTCAATGCATACGGTTAAAATAGAATAGAAATCATCCGATTTTAACTAAACGGTAAAGGCAGGTTCAGAAATGAGGATAATCAGTTTGGAACAGACAGTAAAAGGTATTCAACAATTTGATTTTAAAGGCACCGTCACGGGTTGCATTCCCTACGGCAACGGTCATATCAACGATACCTATCTCATTGTCACAAGATTGGAAGACGGTACCCAATGCCGCTATATTTTGCAGGCACTAAACACCGATGTCTTTAAAAACCCTGATCAGGTTTTGGAAAATATCGACCGAGTCACCTCTTTTTTGCGTGAAAAGACCGATGATCCCCGCAAGGTCATGACCTTGATTCACACCAAAGACGGCAAAACCGCTTATGTTGATAACCGCGGTTTCTATTGGCGCGCCTTTACCTTTATTGAGGATTCGCTTTGTTTGGAGCGCCCTGAAAGCACCGATGATTTTTATCAATGCGCCGTTGCTTTCGGTCAGTTCCAATACTATTTGGATTCTTTCCCGGCTGAAACGCTGCACGAAACCATTCCGGATTTCCACAATACACCGAAACGGTTTGCAGATTTTCTCAATGCCGTAAGCGCCGATGTATGCGGTCGTGCGGCGTCGGTACAGAAAGAAATTGCGTTTTATAAAGCGCGGGAAGATTTTTATTCGGTGCTGATCGACAGTAACAAAAAGGGCATTTTGCCCCTGCGCGTCACCCATAACGACACTAAAATCAATAATGTCATGCTGGATGCGAAAACGCGCACCGCGCTTTGTGTGATTGATTTAGACACTATTATGCCCGGTTTTTCGGTGACCGACTTTGGTGATTCGATTCGCTTTGGTGCCAGCACCGCCGCCGAGGATGAGAAAGATCTTTCCAAGGTTTCGATTGATTTGGCAATGTTTGATGTTTATGCCGACGGATTCCTGACCGGTTGCGGCGGATTGTTGAGCAACGATGAGATCCGTTTGATGCCGGAAGGCGCTAAAATGATGACGGCAGAATGCGGTATGCGCTTTTTAACGGATTATCTGAACGGCGATACCTATTTTAAGACCGCTTATGAGACCCATAACCTGGATCGTTGCCGAACCCAAATAAAATTGGTAGAGGACATGGAAGCCCATTGGGATGAAATGAAACAAATCATTGAAAAGTATACCCATTGATCGGGATATAATGTTCAATGAACGAGGTTCAGCTATGATTATCAAAAATGCTTTGTTTGGCGGAAAAATACAGGACATTGTGATTGCCGACGGTAAAATTGCCGCAATTACCGACCGTGCCGACGGCGACGGATTGGATGCCCGCGGGAAGCGTGTCATTCCCGGACTGGTAGAGGTTCATTCGCATGGCTGTATCGGCATGGATACCATGGATGCCGACTTTAAAAATATGTGCCGCTTTTATGCCGAACACGGTACCACTTCCTGGTTGCCGACGACCATGACGATGGGATACGACGACCTGAAGCGGGTTTGCACCGCAGAAACCGATTTTGACGGCGCGCAGATTTTGGGGTTTCATTTTGAGGGTCCGTATATCTCGCCCAAACATAAAGGCGCACAGAACGAAAAGTATATCCAAAATCCTTCGGTAGAGGATTTCAAACAGTTTGAGCGCGTTAAAATGATGACGGTCGCCCCAGAATTGCCCGGCAGTGAGGCATTTATCCGTGCCGTTACACCTGACTGCGTCATCAGTATCGGACATACCGATTGTGATTACGAAACGGCGCTTCGCGCCATTGATTGGGGCGCAAACTGTCTGACGCATACCTATAATGCGATGCCGCCCTTGCATCACCGCAATCCCGGTCCGATCGGCGCGGCGATCGAAAAGGGGATTTACGCACAATTGATTTGTGACGGATTCCATGTATCAAAACCGGTGGTGCTTGCCACCTATCGCACCTTCGGTCCGGAACGGGTCGTGCTGATCAGCGACAGTATCCGTCCTGCCGGATTGCCGGAGGGCACCTATGAATCGGGCGGTTTAACCGTCTACCTGAAAGACGGTGCCGCACGGCTGGCAGATGGCACGATCGCCGGCAGTTCCGCCACCTTGTGGGACTGCGTTAAAAAAGCGGTGGAGTTTGGCATTGACTTTGACGATGCCGTGCGGATGGCATCCGCCACGCCGGCTGAATTATTAGGCGTTCCGAAAGGAAAAATCGAAGTTGGCTATGACGCCGACTTGCTGATTTTAGACGGGGATGATATCGAGACCGTAATCATCGCCGGAAAAATTTTCTCCTAAAAATAACCCCTGTCCGTCAACAAAGATGAACAGGGGTTATTTTTTTGCAAAAAAGAATCATCCTAACAGCTTTTTATACCCGTTGCCGTCCTGGACACAACGCGAGACCCGACTGAGCGTTGCCGAGGAAATATCGGTTTCGGTCATTACCTGCTGATAGGTTTTGCCGTCCAACAACAATTTGGCGGCTCGCACCCGCTGTGCCATCTGTTCCACTTCTTTTCGGGTGCACAAATCTTCAAACAAGCAACGACAGTCGTCAATATTTTCGAGCGAAACAATTAACGCAAAGAGTTCGCGAACCATTTCTTCATGAACCTTTTTTTCGACCATACCGACCTCTCTTTCCGCTTAACGCTCTAACGAACGGCTTAAAAACGCCTTGGTTTTTTCGGATTGAGGATGCTCAAACAGCTGTTCCGGCGTCCCCATTTCCTCGATAACGCCATCTGCCATAAAGATAATTTTATCGGCAACATTCCGCGCAAATTCCATTTCATGCGTTACGACGACCATGGTACTGTCACTGCTCTTGAGTCCCTTGATCACGCGCAACACTTCCCCCGTCAATTCAGGATCCAAAGCGCTGGTCGGCTCGTCAAAGCACAAAATATCCGGTTTTAACGCCAAGGCGCGGGCAATGGCGACGCGCTGTTGCTGACCGCCCGATAGCTGACAGGGATAAAAATCCGCCTTGTCCGAAAGTCCGACCCGGTCGATGAGTTCCCGCGCCGTACTTGCAATGTTTTCCTCGCGGTCGATTTTTAAAAGCAACGGCGCCAACATGACATTTTTCAGCGCGGTATACTGCGGAAACAGATTAAAGTTTTGAAAAACCAAGCCGAAATGCAGACGCATTTCCCGCATTTTTGTATCGCTCATTTTTTTATCGACGGTACCGTCATATAAAACTTTTCCGCCAACCGAAATCGTTCCGCTGTCCGCCAATTCCAAAAAATTGATACAACGAAGCAGGGTCGTCTTGCCGCCGCCGGAGGATCCGATGATGGCTAACACCTCACCCTTCTCCAGCGAAAACGAAACGCCCTTTAAAACCTTTGTTTTGCCGAAGCTTTTGATCAGATTATTGACTTCAAAAAACGCCATCTTCTTTCCCCCTTATCTAAAGTATGACAACTTTTTCTCGATATAACCGAACAAGAGGGTCAGCAGACCGCTGAACGCAAGATAGTACACCGCCGTAAAGAACAGGGGCCAAATTTCTCCCGAAATGCCTTGAGAGCCTTTTAAAAATGCCTGTCCCGCCCAAATTACCTCCTGCAAGGCGATAATGCGTGCCAAAGAGGTATCTTTTACCAAGGTGATAATCTCATTTGCCATCGGCGGCATAATGCGCTTGATCATCTGCAACAGGGTAACTTTGAAAAATATTTGCGATTTGGAAAGACCGAGCACCTTTCCCGCTTCGGTCTGCCCGATCGGCACACCCTGAATACCGCTGCGGTAGATCTCTGAAAAATAGCAAGCGTAGTTAATGATAAACGCGATTGCCGCGGCGATAAACCGTCCCTGCTCCCCGCTTCCCCAGATCGGTGTATGCAACACCAACCCCGGAAAATAATAAATGATCAGCAACTGGATCATCAACGGCGAGCCGCGGACGATCCAGACTACCGTTTTTACGGTGGCGGAAATAGCCTTGATTTTGGACATTGACCCAAAGGATATCAATAATCCAAACGGAATCGCGCCTAAAAGTGTAACGACAAACAGTTTAACGGTCTGTAAAAATCCGACATTTAAAGCCGCAAAGACCGTTGGAAACTGTTCTGCAATATGTTGGATCATCTGTTTTTCCGCGCTTATTTAATTAATGCGGCTTGAACCTTATAGGTTTCGGCAATCTTTTCCAAAGTGCCGTCGGCTTTGCACTCGTCAAAGAATTTATTGAGTTCCGCCACAGCGTCCGATCCCTTGCGGAAGCCGACGCCGTATTCTTCGCTGTTGAGCGCAACCGTATAGGTCAACTGCTCATAGCCGGTGCCCTCACCGACCATGGCGGCAGCCATCAACGAGTCAATGATCGCGGCGTCGCTGGTGCCGGAAGCAACCTCCATCAACGCAGTTGCCTGATCCTTCACTTCAATAAACTCAAAACCGTTTTCTTCTGCCATATCTTTTCCTGCCGAGCCGGATTCAACCGCAAATTTCAGCTTCTTGCAAGCTTCCGCAGTCTGATAGTCCTGCGCAACATCGGCTTTGACCACCACGACCTGCGCATTATTACAGTAGGCGTTGCTGGTTGCCATGGCGGCTTTCACTTCATCGTTCAAGGTCATGCCGTTCCAAACGCAGTCAATTGACTTACCGTTTAACTCAAAGACCTTATTATCCCATTCAATCTCGACAAATTCCACTTCACAACCGATTTTTTCAGCAAATTTTGTCGCCATATCGGCGTCAAAACCGATCCATTTGTCGCCGTCTTTATAATCCATTGGCGCAAAATCGGTAATGCCGACGACCAGCTTGCCTTTTTCTTTGATATACTCCAGGTCTGTTTTGTCTGACTTTGCATCGGACTTCCCGCATCCTGCAAAGCATGCCATCAGGGCAACTGCCAATAATAACGCTATGATTTTTTTCATGTTTCTTTCTCCTTCAAATAATATGATAGATCCATTATACTTTATTAAACTAAAGTTGTAAAGTGTTTTTTTAAAAAAAGAAACGAATTTTCATCGTTTCTTCTCTGTTTCCCTATGCTTTTAATTCTATGATCGCCGCCAAGTTGCCGCGTTTTCCCGCCGTGGCACGATGAGAATGGAAATCTTCCGCCAGACAACAGGTACAGAAATCCGAAACATCTATGTTTTCCGACAGCACCCCTGACTTTTCCAACAGCAAGCGGTTGGCAAGCTTCAGATCCAGCTGATAATGGCCGTTTCGCGTGGCGGTCAAAACACGCCCCGTTTCTATGCCCAACGGCACAAACGCCTCGTAAACGGGATCGTCCACTTCGTAGCAACACACGCCGACGCACGGTCCGATCGCTGCCAAAATATCCTCCCGCCGGCAGCCGAATTCGGCAACCATTCGTTCGACGGCAATTCCCCCGATGTTTTGCACCGTGCCGCGCCAGCCGGCATGAACATTGGCAATCACCTTTTTGACCGGGTCACACAATAAAACCGGTGTGCAATCGGCAAACTGGGTGACCAATGCGACATTCGGTTCGGCAGTGATCAAGCCGTCGATATCCGAAAAGTCCGGTTTCGAGTATCCGGTGCCGCAATCCGCTGCCGTCACCGTTTGGATATTGGCGGTATGTGTTTGCCGTGTCAATACCAAATGATCGGTGGAAATTCCCGCCGCCGCACAGAGAATCTCATAGTTCCGCCGCACCTTTTGACGGTCATCGCCGTTGCGAAAGCTCAAATTCATTGTGGCGAACTGTCCCTCGCTGACGCCGCCGTGCCGCGTCGAAAAAATATGCCGCACGGCACCGCATTGCGTTAATTTCGGAAAGGTGATATAGGTCAGATCGCCCTGTTCGTTTACTGTAACGGTCTTACTCTTCATAAATCGTATCCTTTAACTTTTGGCAAATATGATCCGAGTTGGCAATAAAAATATGCCGTTGATTTTCTCCGAATGTATCCGCCACGACCTGCAATCCCTCCTGCATTCTCGGCGGTCTGGTGTCCGGCGAATGACTGTCGGTCGCAACAAAGGAAACCGCATTTTTTTTGATCAACTTCAGCACCAGCCTTTTGGTGTGCGGTTCCACCAGAGAGGTCGCATTGATCTGCCCCAACGCAACGCCGGATTCTATCAGCTTTAAAACTTCCTTAAACCCACGCTGTCCGGCATACCGTTCTATATGCGCTAAAATGGGTATTAGTCTGAGATTTTCTCGCAATCCGACAATATCGGCGATAATTTGTTTGTCCAATTTACATCCCGGCAATTCCAGCAGAAAATAACGCGAACCGCCCATCGACAAGACCCGAATCCCGTTGCTTTTCCCGATACCGTTAAAATAAAAGACTTCGCTTCCTACAAACACATGCGGCAGATCCAATCCTGCCGCCGCATTCTGCACTTCCCGATATGCCGACCGTATCCGCTCGATAAAATCCGGTAAATTATGATGTGTTGCGTCAAAATGCGGTGTCGCCACCACATCGGTGATTCCCTGCTCCTTCATTGCCGTCAACAGTTGAATGGATTCTTCCACCGTCTGCGCACCATCGTCGACGCCGGGTAAAATATGTGTATGTAAATCTAAACAGCGCATAGAACGCCACCTTTCAAAAAGGGCGTGCAAAAGCCAGTCGTCTGTCCGCGACTGTCCCCCACACGCCGTAACATCAACTTATTTCTTGTTTTTTTCTTCGTCTTGTCCGGTCGTTGGAGGCGTGGGATTTGCATGCGTGCCCGGTTCCGGATGTCCGTAATCATAACTACCCCCAACATTCGGACCGTAGCCGTAGGCAGTGTTGCCGTAGCCGTAACCGTAACCGCCGTAGCCGTAACCGTAACCGTAACCGCCGTAGCCGTAACCGCCATAGCCGCCATAGCCGCCGTACCTGCCGTACTTGCCGTAGCCGTATCTTCCGTAACGACCGTACCAGCTCTTATTATAACGGCGCACAGCTTTCATTTCTACGCCGTTTGCTACAACACCTAAAATATTAATTTTTGCAAACTCGGCAGAATCCAATGCCCGCTGCAGCATATAATGCGCCGTATACCCCATGCGGACGACCATCACCACACCGTCAGTGTGCGGCGCAATGACCAACGCATCCGAAACAATATCAATCGGCGGCGTATCAATAATAATATAATCGTATTGCTTTCTTGCCTCGGCAAGAAAATCAACAAACCTTTTAGAGCCGAGCAATTCGGACGGATTCGGCGGAACCGGTCCCGCCGTGATAACATCCAGCGATTCAGAAAGGTGATGCATCACCTTTTCAACTGTGCTGAAACCCGCCAAGATATTGGAAAAACCGTCCTTGTTTTCCATATTCATTTTTTTATTCAACGATGCGCGACGCAGGTCGGCGTCGATCAACAGCGTTTTTCCGCCGGTCTGTGAGAAAGTGACCGCCAGATTCAAAGAGGTCGTCGATTTTCCTTCGCCGATATCGGCACTCGAAACGGCAATGACTTTCCCGTCGATCTGCGAAAGCTGAAACATAATATTGGTCCGAATCTTTTTATAGGCCTCTGCCACAGCAAAAGGAACTTTTTTGCTCTTGCCCTTACCCTTGGCGTCGCCCTCACCCTGATCGGCGGATTCTGCCGCTTTCTGGTATATTTCCACTTCTTTCTGGTAGGCTTTTTCTTGTTCTTTATACCGTTTGCTCATCCTTAATAACCCCCTAAATACTTATAATTGGAAAGGTCGGAATCATCAAAATTCGGTACCGTACCAAGTATCGGCAAATCATAGTTGCTCGCAAAATCCTCTTCGCTCTTAATAACCTTATCGTTGAAGTCGATCAAAAAGACGACTGCATACGCCAAAATTACACCGACTACGCCACCGATCAGCACCATTTTTTTGGTTTCCAACGCAGATCTCGTTGCTCTTTCCGCCGGTGAGATCACGATGATTTTTGCCCTCGGCACAAAGGACGCCACATAGGCCGGCGCCATTTCGGCGAAGGTGTTCACAACCGTAATCGCCTCTTTTTCCGAAGTGGCGGTATACCGTATATCGACGAACAAAGAATCCTCGCTTCGTTTGGTAATGCTGATGCCGGAACGGATCGACCACCAGGTATACTCTCCGCCTAATTTTTCGGAGACCTGACGGTAAATGTCTGAAGTTTTTAAAATATCCAATACCGTACCGGTCAAACTCGTGCCGACCTCTCCGATGATCGCCGAACCGGTCACCTCATCGGTCGTAACCACAGCCGATCGGGATGTGCTGTTTAAAACCACCGCCGCCGAGGCAGTATAAGATGGCGCTGTAAAAAATCTGCAATAACAAAAAGCAATAGCCGCGCAAACGATGCCGGCCAAGATCAACACCCACAAACGGCGCAACGCCAAGCGAAAAAAATACGCAACAGATAAGTTTGCCATGCCCAATTCCCATCTTTCTAAATTTGATACATAGTTATGATATCACAATCAGCAATTATTTTCAACTGGTTTTTTTAACAAAGAATCCAGTGCCTGATACGCGTCAAAAATATCCTCATAGGTTCGGTAAGCGTCCTGATAAACTTCGATCATAGCGGCGCCGGTATAACCGATATCCCGCAACTCTTTTGTCAACCGCAAAAAGTCAAATTTCCCTTTGGTGGGTAACAGACAATCCTTTTCGGCGTCGTGATCGCTAAAATGCAGATGGCGGATATTTCTCCCGACCGCCGCCACCATATCAAACGGTGAATATCCGTTGCGGACGCTTTGTTTGACATCCAAACAAAAGCCGACCCGATCGCCCAACTGTTCGACCATATATTTTTGCAACGCCAAACTGCCTGCGCGGAAATTGCGAACATTTTCCTGCAACAGCATCGCGCCGCTTTCTTCGACCGCCTCGGCAATCTGCCAAAACCGTTCGCAGTATTCTTGATCATTCAGCACTTGATTTGGTTTCCCGCCGTGCAGGATCACATATTTTGCGCCGAATTCCGCCGCAATTTCCCCATATCGCCGAAAGGAATCCAACCCTTCCTGCAACCGGCGGTCATAGGCTGAAAAAAGCATAAACGATTCCGCCAGCGACATGGTTGGATGAACCGACAAAACCTTGGTTCCCGATGTGCCGCAAATGCTCGATAACTGCGCTACAAAGGACGGCGCCAATTCGCAGGTCGCGTTAAAAAATATTTCGGTATACGGCACGCCGTGCGCGCAAACCTCTGCCAATGCTTTTTCGGTCAACAGCGGATAAAAACAGGATGTTGAGATTCCTAACTTCATTCTTTGCCTCCTGACGGTTCTTCCGGCTGTTTCGGCGTGACAAATACCGTATGTTGATCGGTATAAATCACCATGCCGGGTTTGGCGTTCTTCGGCTTTTTCACATGACGAATCCGGGTGTAATCCACCGCGACCTGAGAAGAATGCGCCGATTTGGAAAACCAAGCCGCCGTTTGCGCCGCCATCAGAAGGTCGTCCTGCGGCACCTCGTTGCCGTCACTGATCAAAACGGCATGCGAACCGGGACCGCCTTTTACATGAAACCACCAGTCGTTTTTTTGTGCCACCCGCAGGGTCAAGGTATCGTTTTGCTGATTGGTCCGTCCGACCAACAACCGAAATCCCCCCGGTGAGACAAACTCGCGAAAACCGATATTTTTTCTGATCTTTGACACCGTCTTTTTGGCGGAACGGCGCAGATATCCGGCCTCCTGCAATTCCTCCCGGATCTCGCGCAGATCCGCCGCCGTTTCACACCGTTCGATACTGTCACGAACCGACGCCAAATAGTCCAGTTCCCGACCGTCTTCGGCAATCAGTTCCTCCAACAGTTGCAACGCCGTCCGACTTTTTTTATACTCTTTAAAATATTTGGCGGCGTTTTGAACCGCCGAAAGCTTCGGGTCCAACGGAATCGTTATCGTACCGCCGTTTTCATCATAATAATTCACGACCGTTACCGCCCGGCTTCCCGGTCGTACCGTGTACAAATTCGCCTTTAGCAGCTCCCCGAAAATGCGGTAGTTTTCTTTTTCGGCGCACCGTTTCATGTCCTGTTGCCGTGCCGAAAGTCGGCGGCGAATGCGCGCTTCTGCCGCACCGCATGCCTGAATCACATCATTGGCAGTACGCTTTAAATGCTCGGCGGCGTCGCGTTCGGCAAAATAGCGATCCAACAACCGGCTGAAGCTTTCGCACGGTTCATTGTGCACCGCCTGTCCGTACTGTCGAATATCCATATAGGAGTAATCAAACGGAATGCTTTCCCGCAGCAACAAGGTTGGCGCGGTCTGATCCGCACACGAGCGCCACCGGGAAATTGCCGCGATCAAGGTTTCCCGATCGGCATTTTCGGTTAGAATATCTTCCCCGAACCCGCGTTCGGCAATTTCACGGCAAACCAGCGGTGAAAATCCGTCTACCGTTTCCAAGAGTGCTTTGGCAAGCGGCAGTCCGCCCTTTTGCAGGACCGCGTCGGCAACTTCCCCCGCTGAAGCGGTCTTTGGATTAACCTTCCCTTGCGACGGCGGATATTCATATCCCGCGCCGGGTTGAATCAACCGTTTCGCCGTCGCGGGATCGCTCCGGCGAACGGCGTCAATAATTTTCCCGTTGCCCTGCACCAAAACAATATTGGCGGCGGCACCCATCAATTCGCAAATCACCTGCGGGAACACGCGGTCACCCATTTCATCGGTGGTTTCAAAACAAAAGCGAACCAGCCGATCATTCCCGTATTGCTCGACCGCCGTCAGTTTTGCGCCTGAAAAATATTTTCGCGCCAACATACAAAACATCGGCGCCGACTCCGGGTTCTCCCGCTTTATTTCGGTAAACTGCACCCGCGCCGCGCCGCTTCTCGCGCACAAAAGCAACCGTGCCGAAAAATCTTTTTTGCGTAGCAAAAATACCAGCTCATCAAAAGAGGGCTGGTAGATTTTATCCACATGGCAAAGAACCGCCTGTCGCAGTTCTTCGATCATTTTTCCGGCAAAAATTCCGTCAAACGGCATTCGTATCCTCCAAGCGTTGTTGAATTCCTTTTGCGGCGGCGGCGTATTCCGAATACTTTTCCTGTTCCTCGGGACGGTCGACAAGTATTGCTTGACAGTCCCGCAGACGGCGGTACTGTTTTTCGAGATACTTCCGTCCCGAAACGCTGTCCGCCGTAACCAGTCCGGCATAGCGCTCGGTCGGCGTTAATTCCCTTTGAACCCCGTCAAACCGGGCTTTCATGACCGAATAGAACCGGTTGCCGTCCTCCACGGTCGGTTCGCACAGCACGCGAAAACCTTCCCGCGCCAAATAATCGCGCAACAGCTCTGCCGAGGTCATGGGCTGCAGCAACAAGGTCACCGTCCCGTCGCGCACAAAGGCGCAACGCGCCAAAATACCGCAAATCACCTCGGCGCCCATGCCTGCCACAATGACGGTATCGACATCCTCGCGGCAAACCCCTGCAAGCCCGTCGCACAAAATCAGACGCACACCGTCCGCCCCCAACCGTGCCAGGTTTTTCCGCGCGTTTTCAAGCGGCTTTTCCCGAATATCAGTCGCCGTCACCGAAGAAACACGGCCGCTCTTATAAAGGGCGGCCGGCAAATATCCGTGATCGGTCCCGACATCGCAAACCCGGGCACCGTCCGGCACCATGGTGCCGATCAGCCGCAACCGTTTGCTGAGCGAAGACATTTATTTCCCGGCAAAATACTGATTGAGCTTCTCAACCAGCGCGTCACAGTCGGTGCCGTGCACCTGACAAGCCGCCTCTATGCTCTCCCCGCGGGAAGCCGGACAGCCGAGGCAATGCATCCCGATCGCAAAGAAAAACTCTGCCGCGCCGTTGTCCATATCCAACACGTCGCCAATCAACATATCTTTTGTAATTTTCATTTTTTCTTCCTCCTGAATTAATCTAATAGATGGGGTTTTTCTTCTAAATCCGTCCGGTCGTGACGGAACAATTTGCGATTATCCAACGCCCAAACGCGTTGAGAAAATCCGTCGCTTTTCGCGCCGCTGACGGCTTCGCGCATTTCATAGACTCTCGAGTCCATCAAGTCCAATTCGCTGAGCAATTCCGCCTCAATAAACATCGGGCGTACCGCCGCACCGAACTCCGGCTCTCCGTGATGCGACAGAATCATGTGTTCGACCAGCATCGCCGTTTGTTTGGAAAGATTCAACTGCTTAGCATAGCGTTCGATCTTCATCGCGCCCATCGCCAAATGTCCGAGCAGATTCCCTTCGACCGAATAATCTTCGGCGACCCCCGCCTCGTTGACACTAAATTCCTCAATCTTTGCAATATCGTGCAATATCGCGCCGGTCAACAGCAGTTCGCGGTCCACAAAGGGATAGACCCTGCAAACGCCCTCTGCCAAACGGACAATGGAGAGGGTGTGCATGAGCAATCCACCCCGGACAGCGTGGTGCAATTTGTACGCCGCCGGCCAATACAGCAATGCCTTTCGATGATCGGCAAGCACCGCAGTCACCAAGGCTTTTAACTCGGCATCCTGAAACGATTCCGCCAACCGGTAGAGTTCCTCGTACATCTGATCGCCCGAAAAGGCGGCGGTTTTTACATAATCCTCAACCGATACGCCGTCGCTTTCCAAAACCGGTCGAATCTGTTCGATACTCAACTGATCGGCGCCGTTATAGGAACGAATCACGCCGCGGATCTTGACCAACTGGTTGGCTTCATATTCTCCATGTTCGGCGGGGGAATAGCGCCAAACCTTGCCGTTGATCTCACCCTCTTTATCTCCGAGCGTCAAATCCAGATAGGGACCGTTTTTGCCGGTTTTACACTCAACCGACCGAATCAGGCAAAATCCTTCCACCCGACCGTTTGAAATGGGTGTAAAATTCATCTCCGCTTATTCCTTTACAATAATATTTTCTCTGCTCGGTCCGTTGCTGACCATCTTGATCGGAAAACCGATCTCTTTTTCAATAAACTCGATATACTTCCGACAGTTTTCGGGCAGATCGGCATAGTTGGTAATGCCGGTAATATCACATTTCCATCCCGGCAGGGAGACCAAAACCGGTTTGGCTTTTTCCAGCTTTCCGGTTACCGGGAAATCGCGTGTGACCTCACCGTCGATCTCGTACCCGACGCAGACCTTGATTTCATCCAGATAGCCGAGCGCGTCGACAACGGTCAACACGCCGTGCGTGGTGCCCTGCACCTCACAGCCGTAGCGCGTGGCAACACAGTCGAACCATCCCATTCTGCGCGGACGGCCGGTCGTCGCGCCGTATTCTCCGCCGTCCCCGCCGTGGTCGCGCATGGCTTTGGCTTCCTCGCCGAAAATCTCGCTGACAAAGGCGCCGGCGCCGACTGCCGAAGAGTACGCCTTGATGACGGTATAGATTTCCCGAATGGCGTAGGGGGGAACGCCGGCGCCGACCGCACCGTAGCCGGCAATTGTATTGGAGGAGGTCACCATCGGATAAATGCCGTGATCGGTATCCTTCAAGGTGCCGAGCTGTCCCTCTAACAAGACGGTTTTCCCCGCCTTATCAGCCTCGTAAACCAGCTTGCGGACATCGCCGACAAAAGGCGCCAGTCCCTCTTTCCAAGCCATCATCTTGTCGAAAATTTCATCCGCCGAAAGCGGTTCTTTATGATAAAGATTCTCAATTAAAATATTTTTGACTTCCAACACGCGTTCCAATTTCGCCCGCAGTGCCTCTTCATCAAACAGTTCGCAGACCTGAAAACCGATCTTCGCATATTTATCCGAATAGAACGGCGCAATGCCTGATTTCGTCGAACCAAAGCTTGCTTTGCCAAGCCGTTCCTCTTCATAAACATCAAACAAAACATGATACGGCATGACCATTTGACAACGCTCGGACACCATCAACTTGGGTGCCGGCACGCCCTTTTCGATCACGCTGTTGTATTCTTTGAGCAGTTTGTCCACATCCAGCGCAACACCGTTGCCGATGCAGTTAATAACACCCTCGTTGAAAACGCCGGACGGCAAGGTATGCAGCGCAAACTTTCCGTACTGATTTTTAATGGTATGACCCGCGTTGGCTCCGCCCTGAAAACGCACCACAATATCTGCGTCTCCCGCCAACATATCGGTAATTTTCCCCTTGCCTTCGTCGCCCCAGTTGGCGCCGACAACCGCTTTTACCATTTGATACCCTCATTTCCGCGATAGACCGCGTTTAATTAAATTCTGTAAAATAAAATTTTACCTTTTATGATCCTGTCAAAACCGACGATTTTGACAGAAAAAAGCGCTTAAAAAACGCTTTTCACGAATGCCGACGGCGTGTCGGCATTCATCCAGTAGACATTATATAACAATACGGTTGGCTTTTCAAGTAAAATCCGCCCGAAAAAACAATGTTCTGCTTAAAAATACACAAAACGGGATTTTCAAACGAGACCTTGACCGTTTTCTTCTTCTTTTCCTTCTAAATTGCGGTAAAAAGACACTGCCAAATTGTCGCATCGTTCATTTTCCGGGTGCCCGGTGTGACCGCGCACCCATTCCACCGTGACGGTATGTACGGTCAAAAGCGCCAGCAGCTCTTCCCACAGATCGCTGTTGAGCGCCGGTTTTTTATCGGCTTTGCGCCAGCCGTTTTTCCGCCAGGACGCCGCCCACCCTTTTGTGATGCCGTCGGCAACATAACGCGAATCGGTCACCAGATGCACCCGGCAGGGTTCTTTCAACGCTTTCAGCCCCTCCATAACGGCGGTCAATTCCATGCGGTTGTTGGTGGTTTGCCGTTCGCCGCCCGAAAGCTCCTTTTCCCACTTGTCGTAGCGCAGAATGGCGCCCCAACCGCCGGGTCCCGGATTGCCCGAACAGGCGCCGTCGGTAAAAAGCGTGACCTCTTTCATGCCGTTAATACCTCCGGTAACTGCCGATCACCTTGCCGAGCACCGTCGGCTTTTCGGGGTAGATCGGTGAAAAATCGGGATTTTCCGGCAGAAAAACGACCGTCCCGTCACGATCGAGCTTCAACCGTTTGACCGTTGCCTCATCGCCGTCCATACCGACCACAATATCGCCGTTTTTACAGGGCGCGTTCTTGTCAGCTACAATGATATCGCCATCTAAAATTCCCGCATTTTTCATGCTGAGTCCCGACACCTTGAGCGCGAACAGTCCCTCGGCGTCCTTCGTGGGATACGGAATATAATCCACGATCTCTTCGACCGCCAAAATCGGCTGTCCCGCCGTCACCTTGCCGACCAGCGGTACCATTGCGGCGTCTCCCTGCCTGTCCAAACGAATGGCGCGGGAGTTATGGGAATCGCGCTTGATATAGCCCGCCTCTTCCAGCGCGCTTAAAATACCGTGTACCGTCGAGGTCGATCGAATGCCCGTTGCCAAGCCGATTTCGCGTACCGTCGGCGGCAGACCGCCGGCACTTCGTTGCACCAAAAACTCATAAACCTTTTTTTGCTTTTCGGTCAAAACGGTCTTTTCCATCGGAATCCTCCTTGCGAACATTTATTCTTTTTTCAGTATAGCATTGTTTCCATAGCCTTTCAAGTCTTTTTTCGTTTGCAGACAATTTCTTTTATGCCCAACACGATCAAAAACCCGCCGAAAATCTTTGCGGTAACACCGCCGCCGAACGCCGTAGCCGAAAAAATACCCGGCACAGCGCCCAAAAGTCCGCCTGCCGCGATCGGCAGAACCGTTTTCCAGCGTATCGTCTGCTTTTGAGCGTAACGCGTCACCGCCAACAGCCCGATCGGCAGAAAAAAGAGCAGATTGATCCCCTGCGCCGTCAATTGCGGCGTTTTGGTAAAAAGCGCGAGATACATCATCAAGACGGTGCCGCCGCCCAACCCCATGGCGCCGATCAGCCCGCTGAACAGCCCCGCCGCGAGGGCAAGCGCCGTCATCGCAGCAGCAGGCGCACGCCTGCATAAATCATTAAACCGCCGAAGATCCGCCGGAGCCATTCGCCCGATATTTTTTGCATCAGACCTGTTCCGAGCCAGGCGCCCGCCAACCCCGCCGGCATATAAACGGCGGCTTGCGAAAAGGCGACCTGCCCGCGCCACAAATAAATTCCCGCCGAAAGCGCGGTGATCGGCAGAATGACGGCAACTGCGTTGGCGTGTGCTTCCTTCTGCGACAGTCCCGTACCACGCAAAAGCGGAACCGCCAGCATACCGCCGCCCGCGCCGAGAAAGCCGTTAATGAATCCGATGGCTGCTCCGCCGCCGATCTCCCGCCACATCCATTTTCTTTTTTTCATACTTTCACCCTTGTTAGCATGACCGAAACACAAAAAATCCTCCCGAAAAATAAAAATTTTCGAGAGGATTTTTAAAAAATGGGATCCTTAAAAGAATTTGGCGGCGAAATCTTCGGCAAATTCGGTCAGTTTTGCAAAATCCATTGCCGCAATATAATGACTTTCCAGGCGGTCATGGCTTTGTTTGGCAAGCGCCAAATTCTCACAGCATCCCTGCAACAAGTCGCGCGACAGGCGTTTGTCGGCGATCAACCGCTGACGGTGGGGATGCAGTGCGGCGGCGCGCAAGAAACGCCGGTCATGAATCCGCCGCGCCTCGGTGCCGAAATGCAGGAAATCCGATTCGGTCACAAACGCCAGCGACAGGGACGGGATCAGCAAATGATCTATTTGTTGATCGGGGAAAAACGGACTGCTGACCGTAATGATCTCATAGCCCGACGAAAGCGCCTTTTCGCGCAGTCGCGCCATGATCTCTCCCGAAACACAACCGACCGGATCGGCAATAACGATCACTTGCTCAAAGTGCTCGGTCACAGTTCGGGGATAGGATACGATCCATTTCGGCGTGACGCCGGTTAAAAAGCGCCCCCACTCGCGACCGACCGACACTCCGCGAAGCGGCGGCAGATACTGTTTTGCCAAACGGTTGGCATAAGCGGCGATTTTTCCGTCCTCCATCGCCGAAGAGACGATTTTCCGACGGTCGGACAGAAACTGCCCCGCCGCCGCAAGATACCGCGACGCCGTTTTGTGATAAAGCTGATTTTCCGCCGCCTCGGTCAAAATTTCCGCACGGTGTCGGAACAGTTTATCCTGTGACCAAAACGCTCCTAAATCCACCAGATTTTCACAAACCCCGACGCACCGCGGCTCAACGGTGTGCGGTGCCGTCGCGTCCAAAATCATTTTCTTTTGCCGCGGGAAAATTACCGCGTCCAGCGATTGCGGATCGGAACTGCAAGCGCCCAGCACCGTTTCCTCTCCCCGTTCGATTCCGTGCGCCGCCAAATGACGCATAAACGAGGACTTTCCGGTTCCCGGTCCCCCTTTAACGAGGGTAACGCGCCAACCGTCGGTCACGCTGTAATTTTCTTCAAACGCCGAATAAAAACCGCGGCAGGAATTTGCCGCTAAAAAATATTGTTGCACCGTATTTTCCATCATAAACCTCCGAATTTTCCGTTCTTCTTCAGTTTATTCGAAAAAATAAGTTTTGACACCGCAAAAAAGATATGCTAAAATAACCGCATGAGTCGGCTGTGCGGTCGCGAACACGGACAGCCGTGTTTGAGGAAAGTCCGAGCCCCGCAGAGCAGAATAGCGGCTAACCGCCGCCGAGGGTGACCTTAGGGAAAGTGCAACAGAGATATACCGCCGATTTTTTCGGTAAGGGTGGAAAGGCGAGGTAAGAGCTCACCGGTCGTCCGGGAACGGTGCGACCCTGTAAACCCTATTCGGAGCAACGCTGACTACGGCGATACACCTGCTCGGTGTGCCGTGAAAAGCGGCTGGAGCGCGGGAGCGATCCCGCGTCGAGATAGATGACCGTACTTGACAGAACTCGGCTTATAGGCCGACTCATTTTTTAACAAAAACAGTTCCCGGTGTCGGGAGCTGTTTTTCTCTTTTTGCCAAAAACAAGGAAACCGCATAAACTTTGTAAAATTTACAAGCATTGTTCCGTAGATATTATATATTTTCTTTCAATGTCTTGCAACTTGATATTAACATTCTTCTGATACGACCACAAAGATTCCTGTAATTTTTATCTAAAATAATGTATTTGATGAAGCTTTTACGCTTTGACATAAGAACTCGACATCTGTGGCTAATTGTTCTGAATAATTGAGCAAATAGTTTTGTGCCATTATTTCACCCTCTAACTTCATTCGTTATGCCAACCCAATCAATGCGAAGCATTGTATATCATCCGTTTCGCGGAAACGGTATCTCATCAAGACGAAGTCTTGTATATTATCATTGCGAAAGATAGATACACGGCTGATGCCGTGATGATATACACACCTGACGGTGTAATGAGATACAACGCGCGAAAGCGCGTTGATGATATACCATTGCTTTCGCAATGGATAAAAAAACCGACAGTCGATGACTGACGGTTTTTTGGCGCGCTGAAGAAGATTCGAACTCCCGACCTTCTGGTCCGTAGCCAGACGCTCTATCCAGCTGAGCTATCAGCGCATTTTTTGATTGCCATAGTATGATATCACATTTCTTTGCCAAAATCAATAGCAAAATTTAAAAAAATAAAAATTTTTTTCGCAAAAAAATCTTGACAATTTTTTGCGTAGGGTGTATGATGCACTCATAGAGAAACCTGTGATTAAGATTAGTACCCTGTTTTTGGAGCGCAAAGAGAGTTGCCGGCGGTGGGATGGCAGCGGCAAAGAATCAGGCGAATGGACTTAGGAGGGCAACCGAAAGGCAAAAGCCGAGTAGCAGTTGACGATTTGTACCCGTTAGCGTACAGCGCGCATATTCGTGCGTGACAGAGCGGATGATTTTCATCAATTAGGGTGGCACCGCAGGATGTGTTTTTTCACAGTCTTGTCCCTTTTTTAGGGATAAGACTGTTTTTTTATTGCAAAAGAAAGGAAAAAGCATATGTTTATGATGAGCAAACGATGGCGAAAGCCTGAAAAGTTATTATAGTTAACCCACACTTATTTTTATATTTGAAAAAGGAGCATGTAACATGAAAAACGAAAAAATACCTTATAAAATTTACTTGGAAGAAAACGAGATGCCGAAAAGCTGGTACAATGTCCGCGCCGATATGCAGAAGAAACCGGCACCGCTGTTAAACCCCGGCACCAAACAACCGATGACGGCGGAAGAGCTAAGCGCGGTTTTCTGTGACGAGTTAGTTCAACAGGAATTGGACGACACCACACCTTATATTGAAATCCCGGAGGAGATCCGTAACTTTTACAAAATGTACCGTCCCTCGCCGTTGGTGCGCGCTTATTGCTTAGAGGAAAAACTCGGCACACCGGCAAAAATTTATTATAAATTTGAGGGCAACAACACCTCCGGCAGTCACAAGCTGAATTCGGCGATCGCGCAGGCGTATTACGCCAAAAAGCAAGGGTTAAAAGGCGTGACCACCGAAACCGGAGCCGGTCAATGGGGCACCGCGCTTTCGATGGCGTGTTCGTATTTTGATCTTGACTGCAAGGTGTTCATGGTCAAGTGTTCATACGAGCAAAAGCCCTTCCGCAGAGAGGTCATGCGCACTTATGGAGCGTCGGTAACGCCGTCCCCGAGTGAGACCACCGCTATTGGCAGAAAAATTCTTGCCGAACATCCGGGCACGACCGGCAGTCTTGGCTGTGCCATCTCGGAGGCGGTAGAGGTCGCCGTTTCGAGCGAAGGTTACCGTTATGTGCTGGGCAGTGTGCTGAATCAGGTGCTTTTGCACCAGTCGGTCATCGGTCTTGAAACCAAGGCGGCGCTGGATAAATACGGCATCAAACCGGACATTATTATCGGCTGTGCCGGCGGCGGTTCCAACCTCGGCGGTCTGATTGCGCCGTTTATGGGTGAAAAACTGCGCGGCGAAGCCGATTACCGGATTATCGCGGTCGAGCCGGCATCCTGTCCCAGCTTTACCCGCGGCGTTTATGCCTATGACTTCTGTGATACCGGCATGGTTTGTCCGCTGGCAAAGATGTATACCCTCGGCAGTGACTTTATTCCGTCGGCAAACCACGCGGGCGGTCTTCGCTATCACGGCATGAGCAGTACCCTTTCGGAGCTTTATGACCAAAAGCTGATGGAAGCGACCAGCGTCACCCAAACCGATGTTTTTCAAGCGGCGGAATATTTTGCCCGCGTGGAAGGCATTCTCCCCGCACCCGAAAGCTCTCACGCCATTCGCGTGGCGATCGACGAGGCGCTTCGCTGTAAGGAAACCGGCGAAGAGAAGACCATCGTCTTCGGCTTGACGGGTACCGGATATTTCGATATGGTCGCCTATGAAAAATTCCATAACGGCGAAATGACCGACACTATTCCGACCGATGAAGAACTGGAAGCGGCAAGAGCAAAGCTCCCGCGCTGATAGATTTTCCCGACAAAATAATAGCTCGCCCCGATCACCTTTCGGTGACCGGGGCGATTCTTTTTTTAATCCATATCTTTTCCGCAGCAACGCTTATATTTTTTACCGCTTCCGCAGGGGCAAAGTGCGTTTTTACTGACCACGCCCTTGCCGCGCACGGTGAGTGGTTTCTCCCCGCCGGCGGAGGTTTCCTCGGCAACCTTTTCGCGCTGGATCTCTTCATTGCGGCGCACCTGCACCGTCATGACCAGTTTTGCCGTCTGTTCCCGAATGGCGTCGGTCATTGCCGAGAACATATCGTAGCTTTCGTTGCGATAAGCCACCACCGGATCGTGCTGACCGTACGCCCGCAGACCGATCCCCTGTCGCAGTTGATCCATATTATCAATATGATCCATCCAGTTGGTGTCGACCGAGCGCAGTAACATGACGCGTTCGATCTCGCGCATAACTTCACTGCCGAAAGCCTCTTCCCGGGCGGCATACCGCGCGTGCGCCTTTTGCTTTAACTGTTCGGCGACCTCTTCCGCCGTCAATTCGCCGAGTTCTTCGGTCGTAAAATGCAAATCCTCCGGTTCGGTCACCCAACCGAGGAAAAATTCGCGCAATCCGTTGACATCCCAATGATCGTGCACCGCCTCATCGGCAAGATAGATTTTCGTATAGGAATCAATCGTATCGTCCAGCATCTTTTTGACGGTTTCGGTAATATCTTCGCCGTCCAACACCTTGTTGCGCTGTTCGTAAATCAGTTCGCGTTGCTTGTTCATGACATCGTCATACTGCAACACACTCTTACGGGCGGCAAAGTTCATGCCCTCCTTCTTGGTTTGGGCGCTCTCGATGGTGCGCGACAAAATGGCGGCTTCCAGCGGCACATCGTCCTCGACCCGGAAGGTGTTCATGAGATTGCCGATGCGTTCTCCGCCGTACAGACGCATGAGGTCGTCCTCTAACGAGAGGTAGAATTTCGTTGAGCCGGGATCGCCCTGACGGCCGGCACGGCCGCGCAGCTGATTGTCGATTCGGCGGGAATCGTGCCGTTCGGTACCGACAATGAAGAGACCGCCTGCCGCACGAACCTTTTCAGCCTCGGGTGCGATTTCAGCTTTGAATTTTTCATAATATGCCTGAAAAGCCGACCGGGCGTTTAAAATGTCCTGATCCTCGGTCTCGCCGAATCCGGTAGCCTCGACAATCAGCTCTTCGCTCATCCCGTCGTGCCGCAGTTGAGATTTTGCAAGATATTCGGCATTACCGCCAAGCATGATATCGGTTCCGCGTCCCGCCATGTTGGTTGCAATCGTCACCGCGCCGAACTTGCCCGCCTGTGCAATAATTTCGGCTTCTTTCTCATGGTGCTTCGCATTCAGCACATTGTGCTTGATGCCGTTCTTTTTGAGCATGGACGATAACAGTTCGGATTTTTCAATTGTGATGGTACCGACCAAAACCGGCTGTCCCTTTTCATGACAGTCAACGATCTGTCGAATAACAGCGTTGAATTTTGCCGCCTCGGTTTTATACACGGCGTCCTGCAGATCCTGACGGATCATCGGACGGTTTGTGGGAATTTCAACAACATCCAGCTTATAGATTTCACGAAATTCCGCCTCTTCGGTCATGGCGGTACCGGTCATACCCGAAAGCTTGTCATACAAGCGGAAAAAATTCTGGAAAGTGATGGTGGCGAGCGTTTTGGACTCGCGTTCGACCTTGACCCCTTCCTTGGCTTCGATGGCTTGGTGCAGACCCTCGTTATAACGGCGTCCGAACATCAACCGGCCGGTAAATTCATCGACGATAATGACTTCGCCGTCCTTCACAACATAATCCACATCGCGTTTCATAATACCGTGTGCACGGATGGCTTGATTGACATGGTGCGCGATCTCGATGTTGGCGGCGTCGTTCAGGTTTTCGATCCCGAAGAACTGTTCCGCGCGCTTGACGCCCGACGGGGTCAGCGTAGCGGTTCGCGCCTTCTCATCCACCACATAATCGCCGTCATAGTCGGCGTCTTCGTCGGTGGCTTTGTCGTCCATTTCCTTGACCTTAACCATTTTCAACGAACGCGCCAAACTGTTGGCACGGGCATACAGATCGGTCGATTTGCTTCCCTGCCCCGAAATAATCAACGGTGTTCTTGCTTCGTCGATCAAAATGGAGTCGACCTCATCGACAATGGCAAAAAAATGACCGCGCTGTACCTTCTGTTCCTTATAGGTCACCATGTTATCCCGCAGATAGTCAAATCCAAGCTCGTTATTGGTGCAGTAGGTAATATCGGCGTCGTACGCGGCCTTTTTCTCCTCGTGCTCCATGCCGTGAATGATCAACCCGACCGACAGTCCCATGAAGCGGTAGATTTTGCCCATCCATTCCGAGTCACGCTTAGCAAGATAATCATTGACCGTAACGATATGGACGCCTTTCCCTGAAAGGGCGTTTAAATACGCCGGCAGCGTTGCCACCAGCGTTTTTCCTTCACCGGTGCGCATTTCGCTGATTCTGCCTTGATGCAGGACAATGCCGCCCAAAATCTGTACCGGGAAATGCCGCATACCGAGCACGCGGTCACTCGCCTCGCGGCAGGCGGCAAACGCCTCGGGCAACAAATCGTCCAAGGTTTCTCCCGCGGCAAGCCGTGCTTTAAATTCGTCGGTTTTATGCCGCAATTGTTCATCCGATAAGGCGCGGTATTCCGGTTCCAAATCCAACACCTTTTGTTGCAGCGGACGGATCCGCTTTAATTCTTTTTCACTGTAATTGCCGAAAATGGCTTTCCATAAACCCATTTTTAAACCCTCTTTTGGTTGTTATTTTAACAGATATTTTCCGTTTTTCAGTTGCAGTCCGTCGGTCACGGTCACCGTACCGTCGGTATCGACAAAAACCGCCTCGGTATCCTTGGTCTGTTCAATCAGACGGGTCGCGGCTTTTTTGCCGAGCAGCATACAGACGGTCGCTAACGCATCGCCGTCCATTGCACAGTCCGATACGATGCTGACGCCGGCAAGGTCGGTTTCCACCCCGTAACCCGTCTTCGGATCGAGAATGTGGTGGTAAAATTTGCCGTCCTTTTTGATATATCGCTCGTAGGTGCCCGAGGTGGCAACGCTTTTGTTTTTCAAGGAAAGCACGGCGCAGAGCTCACCGTCGGAGAACGGTTTTTTGATCCCGACTTGTTGCGCCTTCTCCCCCAGCACATAGACATTACTGCCGCAGGAAAAGGTAGCGGTTTTCACACCTTTCTCCCGCAGAAACGCCACCGCCGCGTCGGTGATATACCCTTTGGCGATCCCGCCGAGGTCGATCTGCTTTCCGCCGAGAGAAACCGTGTTCCCGTCGATGGAAATGCCGTGATAATCGACATTTTGCAATGCTTCGGCGATCTCCCGCCGTTCCGGCACGATCTCATTTTTAAAATCCCACAGCATGCTGACGGGGCAAATCGTCACATCGAATTTTCCGTCGCTCAGTTCAGCATAATACAGCGCACGGCGAAGTACCGTTGCGGTCGGCTTAGAGACCGCAACCTCCTCCCCGCGGTTTAACCGTGCGACCTCGCTGTCCGCCGCCGTCCGGCTGAGCGCCTGTTCGAGCGCCGCGCATTCCTCAAACGCCCCGGCGATGACCTTGCGGTCGCAATCCGCCGTCAAGGTGACAAAGGTATCCATGAGAAACCGCGTATCGGTATTTTCCTGCCCCTCGGTACAACCGCACAGCATCAGCAGGACAAAGATCAAATTGACCGTCAAGACTTTTTTCATACCGATTATTATACAATATCTTTTATTTTTTGTAAAGTTATGTTACAATAATTAAAAGAAAATTTACGAACGGGACGGTGCGGCACCATGAAAAAAGCAGATTTTTGGCTGATTGCGGTTGTTTTTGCCGCCGCACTGGTTTGTTGGGGCGCTTTTGTTCTCTTTGGTACCGGCGGCGCAACCGTCACCGTCAAAGAAAAGAACGAAACCGTTTATCAGGGTGCCTTGCATACCGACAAAACCGTCACCCTTTCGGGCAATACCGTTGTCATTCGCGACGGCAAGGTCTCGGTAAGCAATGCCACCTGCCGCAATCAACTCTGCGTGCATCACCGCCCGATTGCGCGAAAAGGCGAAACCATTCTATGTCTGCCGCACCAAGTGGCGGTTCTGATCGAATAAAGGAGTTTTCCAATATGGCGAAAAAGATTTCGGTTTACGGTCTGTTGACGGCGCTTTGTCTGGTCTTCGGCTATCTGGAAAGCCTTGTTTCACTTTCCCTGATCGCACCGGGCATCAAATTAGGTCTTGCCAACGGCGTTGCCCTGCTCTTGTTGGCAAAAAAAGATTGGCAGGGCGCCTTTGCCGTCAATCTCACCCGCATTTTGCTTTCGACGCTGCTGTTCGGTACCCCGATGCAGTTGCTTTTTTCTCTTTCGGGCGGGATCGGCTCGCTGACCGTCATGGCGTTTCTTTGCCGCACCGAAAAATTCAGTTTGACGGGGTTGAGTATTGCCGGCGGCGTTGTGCACAATCTGTTTCAGCTGGCGGCGGCAGTACCGCTGATCGGACGCGGCGTTCTTTATTATCTTCCCGTTTTACTGGTCTGCGGCGGCATCAGCGGCGGACTGATCGGATTCTTAGCGACAATTATTTTTAAAAAAATAGAGACAAACGGCAAAAAATAGTGTATAATAAACTTTTAAGATTGCTTGAGCATAGCACGACAACCCGAATCCGCCCGAAACGGCGAGTTTTCGGCATTCTGTCGCTTGTCGTCCTTGCCGGGCGACAGCCCGCCTTCGTCCTCCGCGCAAAATTCTGCACTAAAACGCGCGCGTTTTGGGTCGCAGAATTTTATCGGAAATCGAATTTGGGGTTATGCGAGGCAAAAACGCAGGAAATCCTGTCGGATTTCCGAGTATTTTAACGATGCAGAGCGCAAAATTCGTCCGCTAAAATCGGGTTCGGATTGTCGTGCCATGCTTAAGCATAGCGCGACAACCCGAATCCGCCCGAAACGGCGAGTTTTCGGCATTCTGTCGCTTGTCGTCCTTGCCGGGCGGCAGCCCGCCTTCGTCCTCCGCGCAAAATTCTGCACTAAAACGCGCGCGTTTCGGGTCGCAGAATTTTATCGGAAATCGAATTTGGGGTTATGCGAGGCAAAAACGCAGGAAATCCTGTCGGATTTCCGAGTATTTTAACGATGCAGAGCGCAAAATTCGTCCGCTAAAATCGGGTTCGGATTGTCGTGCTATGCTTAAAGGAGATACTTCACATGTGTGGTTTTGTGGGATTCACCAATCGCATTGGGGATGACGGCACCGTTTTGGGTGCCATGATGGATCGAATTGTTCACCGCGGTCCCGATTCGGCGGGACAGTTTACCGACGATCAGATGGCGTTGGGCTTTCGGCGGTTGAGTATCATCGACTTGGCAGACGGCAGTCAGCCCATGTTCAATGAAGACGGCTCGCTGGTTTTGGTTTTCAACGGCGAGATCTATAACTTTCAGGAACTGCGCGAGCAGTTGATCGCCGCCGGTCATACCTTTGCCAACCGCTCCGACAGCGAAGTGCTGTTGCACGGCTATGAAGAATGGGGCGAAGCATTGGTCGAAAAACTGCGGGGCATGTTTGCCTTTGTGCTGTACGATAAAACGCACAAAACACTCTTCGGCGCCCGGGATCCGTTCGGTATCAAGCCGTTTTATTATGCCGATATGAACGGCAGTTTCCTTTTCGGTTCGGAAATCAAATCCTTTTTGGATCATCCCGATTTTAAAAAGGAATTGAACGAGACCGCGCTTGGACACTATCTCTCCTTCCAGTACTCCCCGACCGAGGAGACCTTTTTCAAAAATGTTTATAAACTGCCGCCGGCGCACTATTTTACCTATCAGAACGGTCAGTTGAAGAAAACACGCTATTTCCGTCCGGAATTTAAGCCGGAGGACGGTGTTTTGGACTTTTTTGCCGACGGTGCCGACCGCGTAGTCCGCGAATCGGTCGCGGCACATAAAATTGCCGATGTTGAGGTCGGTTCGTTCCTGTCCAGCGGGATTGATTCGAGCTATATCGCCGAAGCCGCCAAGGTCGACAAGACCTTTACGGTGGGCTTTGAAAGTCCCGACGGCGACCGTTACAACGAAATCCACTATGCCGAAGATTTTGCCAAAACCATCGGCGTGGAAAATATTGCCAAAGTTATCACACCGGAAGAGTATTGGGATGCTTTTCCGAAAATTCAGTATTATATGGACGAGCCGTTGGCTGATCCTGCCGCCATTGCGCTTTATTTTGTCAGCAAACTGGCGAGCGAGCATGTCAAGGTCGTTATGTCAGGCGAGGGCGCCGACGAATTGTTCGGCGGTTACCGGATTTATCAAGAGCCGCTGACCCTCACGCCCTATGACAAACTGCCGTTCTGGTTCCGCCGTGCGGTCGGAAAGGTCTGTGCGCATCTGCCGCAGAAACATGGCATCAACTATCTGGTGCGGCGCGGCAAAACGATCGAAGAACGGTTTATCGGCAATGCCGACATTTTCAGCTACCGCGAACGCAACAGTCTGCTGAAAAGCGCCGCGGCGCGTGCCGCCTGTTCTCCGCAGGAGCTTTGCGCCCCGATTTACGGGGAGGTCAAGGACGCCGATACCGTCACTAAAATGCAATACCTCGATCTGCACCTGTGGTTGATGGGCGATATCCTCTTGAAAGCCGACAAGACCAGTATGGCTAATTCATTGGAACTGCGCGTACCGTTTTTAGATAAGAAGGTCTTGGCTTTTGCCGAAACCATTCCGCTGAAATGCCGGGTCAACACCGTTACCACCAAATTAGCACTGCGCAAGGCGGCAGAGAAAACCCTGCCGAAGCGCACCGCCGAAAAGGATAAACTGGGCTTCCCCGTGCCGATTCGCGTCTGGCTGAAAGAAGATCCGTATTACCATAAAGTCCTTGCGGCATTCACCTCCCCCGCCGCCGAACGGTATTTCGATACCAAACAGTTAGTGAATCTGTTACAACGCCACCGTGCCGGCAAAGCCGATGTCAGCCGTAAAATTTGGACGGTTTACACCTTCTTGGTATGGTATGAAGAATTTTTCGGAGAACAGGTGAGGGAAACAAATTGACAATACAGAACTATCCGGCGGGTGCCTTTGATGTCGCCGTGATCGGCGGTGGACACGCGGGGATTGAAGCGGCATTGGCAACCGCCCGTCTCGGCGCCGAAACCATCCTGTTCACCATCAGTTTGGATTGGATCGGTAATATGCCCTGCAACCCCTCGATCGGCGGCACCGCCAAAGGACACCTGGTACGCGAATTGGACGCGCTGGGCGGAGAAATGGGCAAAGCGGCGGATCGAAACACCCTGCAAAGCCGTATGCTGAATCGCGGAAAAGGACCGGCAGTCTATTCTCTGCGTGCCCAAATCGACCGTCGCGCTTACAGCACCACCATGAAGCACACGGTGGAATTACAGAAAAACTTAGAGGTCAAGCAGGCGGAAATCGTCTCGCTGACCCAAGCCGAAGACGGTTGGCACTGCGTCACCCAATTGGGTGCGGAATATGTCTGCCGTACCGTTATTTTGGCTACCGGCACCTTTTTGGGCGGCCGGGTTTATATCGGTGAGGTCAACTACGAAAGCGGCCCGGACGGCAGCTTCCCCGCCACCCGGCTTGCCGACTCGTTAAAAGCATTGGGCTTGCCCCTGCGCCGTTTCAAAACCGGGACCCCCGCGCGCGTTGCACGGGACAGTATTGACTTTTCACAGATGGAGATTCAGCCCGGCGACGAAACGGTTACGCCGTTCAGCTATTCAACCGAAACACCGCCTGAAAACACGGTGGTCTGTCATGTTGCCTACACCAACGAGGAGACCAAAAAGGTCATTTTGGCAAACCTGCACCGCTCGCCGTTGTATGCCGGTGTGATTGAGGGCGTCGGTCCGCGCTACTGTCCGAGTATTGAGGATAAAATCGTGCGGTTTGCCGACAAAAAACGGCACCAACTGTTTGTCGAACCCTGCGGCGCCGATACCGAGGAAATGTACTTACAGGGCATGTCTTCTTCCCTGCCCGAAGAGGTTCAGTTGCAATTTTACCGCACCATTAAAGGGTTGGAACGGGTCAAGGTCATGCGCAACGCCTATGCCATTGAATACGACTGTATCGACCCGCTTTGTCTGTCGGCTTCCTTGGAATTAAAGGAATTTCCGGGACTCTTCGGCGCCGGGCAGTTTAACGGCTCTTCCGGATACGAAGAAGCCGCGGCACAGGGATTGATCGCCGGCATCAATGCGGCGCGCAAATGCCAAAATTTGCCGCCGTTGATCCTCTCGCGATCGTCTTCTTATATCGGTACGCTGATCGACGATTTGGTCACCAAGGGCTGTTCCGACCCC
The DNA here is from genome assembly GCA_017524165.1 of Clostridia bacterium. Taxonomy (GTDB): domain Bacteria; phylum Bacillota; class Clostridia; order Oscillospirales; family Acutalibacteraceae; genus UBA737. The sequence goes on from JAFWUH010000050.1 coordinate 41,958, forward strand.
TACCGCATGATGACCTCCCGCAGTGAATATCGCCTTTTACTGCGCCAGGATAACGCCGACGAACGGCTGATGCCCATCGGGCACGAGATCGGTTTGATCGACGATAAAACCTATGCATCCTTTTTAGAACGCACGGCGGCAAAAGATCGGGAAATCGACCGCATCCGCCATACCTTTCTGCCTCCGTCGGCAGAACTGAACGAACTGTTGACTGCGGCAGGCACCGCGCCTACCCAAACCGGTGCGCGATTGGCTGATTTAATTAAACGCCCGCAGTTGACTTATGATCTGTTGGCGCCGTTTGACAAGGACCGTCCCGCGCTCTCGCATGAAATTCGGGAAAAGGTCGAGATCGCCGTCAAATATGAGGGCTATATTGCCAGACAACAGGCGCAGGTCGACGAAATGCTGCGGTTAGAGCGAAAAAGCATTCCCGAAGGGATCGACTACACCGCCATTCACGGGTTGCGGCTGGAGGCACAGGAGAAACTGAACAAGGTTCGCCCGACCAACATCGGTCAAGCCTCGCGTATTTCGGGCGTCAGTCCCGCTGATGTTTCGGTGTTGCTGATCTATCTTTCCAAGAACGGAGTCGAAGCATGATTGAGTTTCCTTTTGAAGAAATTATACCGCTTTGTGCCGCGTTCGGTACGGTGCTCGACGATACGGCGGTAGATCGGCTTCAGCGCTACGGCAACCTGCTTTTGGCATGGAATGAAAAAATGAATCTCACCGCCATCACCGAACCGCGGGAGGTGCTTTTTAAACATTTTTACGATTGCCTGCTGCTGTTGAAACATACCGCGCTTACCCCGAACAGCCGCGTCATCGACGTCGGCACCGGCGCGGGATTTCCCGGTATGGTTTTAAAAATTGTCCGTCCCGATTTGCAGGTAACTTTGCTGGACGGACTCAATAAACGGCTGATTTTTTTAAACGCCGTTCTGGAAGACATCGGTCTGACGGCGGAAACGATCCACCTCCGTGCCGAAGAAGCGGGCAGAGATTCGCGCTACCGCGAACAATTCGATCTTGCCACGGCGCGGGCGGTCGCCCGTCTGCCGGTACTCTGTGAATACTGTCTTCCCTTTGTCAAAAAAGGCGGCGTTTTTGTTGCCATGAAGGGCGCCTCCGCCGCGGAAGAAGCCGCGGCAGCCGGCAATGCACTGCGGTTGCTGGGCGGCGGCAAACCGCATCTTGTCACCGAAACCTTGACCGGCGAAGAACAACGCGCCTTTATTTTAGTCAAAAAGATATCGCAAACCCCGCCAAAATATCCCCGAAGCGGCGGAAAAATTGCAAAAAGCGCTCTGTGAAAGAGCGCTTTTTGTCTTTTTATGCCGGTTTTGCCCGACCGATTTAACTTTACAAATCCGGGCTTGTCTGTCATAATGTTTTTGCAGGGAGGCGATAAGATGCACCGCATCACTCAACGGAAACTTTTGTGGTTAAAACCGGAAGAGATCCTACCGGTTTCTCCTTTACCGCGTAAAAATTTCGATCTGTATGACCTGCAACGCCTGGCGGACAGCATTGCCACCGCCGGCATTTTGGTGCCGCTTTCGGTGCGCAAACGGTCCGACAACACGGTCGAACTGATCGACGGCGCCCGACGCCTGCGCGCCGCGGAAATGGCGGGAATCCGCCGTATTCCTTGCTTTGCCGTCTATGCGGACGAGCCGTCTGCCGCCTGCTTCGGCATCGCGGAAAACATCCAGCGTAAAGCATTGACACCCTTTGAGCAAGCCAAAGCCATCGAGCAGTTGATGGAACGGTACCATCTTTCACAAAGCGAGGTCGCGATTCGGTTAGGCGTCCCTGCCACCGCGCTTTCGGAAAAACTGCGCTTGTTGCGGCTCTCACCCGAACTGCAGACCCGCATTACCGACGCCGGACTGAACGAGCGGTACGCCAAAGCATTGCTTCGCCTGCCCGACGAAAAGCAGAACACGGTTTTGGATCGCATTCTTGCCGAGGGCTTGACCCTGCGGCAGACCGAAGCACTGGTTGAAAAGGCATCCCGCCCGCAAGCCGAAGAACCGACCGAAAAAATGCCGCCGGTTCCCACCCGGAAAATGGCTATCGGTGACCTGCGGCTTTTTGCCAACAGTCTTGCCAAACTGGTAGACACCATGATCAGCGCCGGGATCCCGACCCAATCCCAAAAGAGCGAAACCGAGGAGTATCTGGAATATCGCATTCGTATCCGCAAACCGACTCCCCCCTCTGCCGACGCACCCGCAGAGTACCAACAGTTAAAAATCTGCTGAGCGTATGTTCCCCTCGTACGGTTGGCGGTTTTTATACGGGTCGTTCTCGTTTCCCCTACGAAAACGGCCTTACCATATTCATCCCCATAACACAAACGACCGCAGGCTAAACCCTGCGGTCGTTTGTGTTTTTATCCTTGATAGAATTCAAATACAGCGTTCACAACCTGTTCGACCGCTTCGGCAGTCATGCCGTACCACAACGGCAGGCGCAACAGTCGCTCGCTCTCCTTGGTGGTATAAATATCTTCTCCGCAAAACACCCCGAATTTTCGTCCCGCCGGTGCAGTATGTAACGGAATATAATGGAACACCGCACCGACACCGCGCTCCTTTAAGAAGGAAATCAAGTTGGTGCGCTCGGTCAGATCCTTGACTTTTATGTAGAACATATGCGCATTATGAACGCAGTCCGCCGGAATGACCGGCAGTTTGATCAACTCTTGATCCGCCAGCGGTTTCAACGCCGCAAAATAACGGTTCCATGTCGCTAAGCGATTATCGTTGATGACATTCGGGTCGGCAATCTGCGCATATAAATAGGCGCAGTTCAATTCACTCTGCAAATAGGAGGATCCGACATCCACCCAGGTATACTTGTCCACCTGCCCACGCCAGAACTTACTGCGGTTGGTGCCCTTTTCCCGAATGATTTCAGCACGTTCAAAAGCCGCGTCGTCATTGATCAAAATCGCGCCGCCCTCGCCCATGCTGTAGTTTTTGGTTTCGTGAAAAGAAAAACACCCAAAGTCGCCCATCGTTCCGAGCGCGCGCCCTTTATAAAAGCTCATCACGCCCTGCGCGGCATCCTCGACCACCTTCAGGTTATGGCGCCGTGCAATATCCAAAATAGTATCCATCTCACACGAAACCCCGGCATAGTGCACCGGGACAATAGCTTTGGTCTTGTCGGTAATGGCGGCTTCGATCTTGTTTTCATCGATATTCATCGTGTCGGGTCGGATATCCACGAACACAATTTTCGCGCCGCGCAACACAAAAGCGTTCGCCGTGGAAACAAAGGTATAAGAAGGCATGATCACCTCATCGCCCGGTTGAATATCCGCCAAGATCGCCGCCATTTCCAATGCAGAGGTACAGGAAGTGGTGATCAACGCTTTTTTCGCACCGGTCATTTTCTCTAACTTTTCATTGCACTTTTTCGTCATGGCGCCATCGCCGCAAAGTTTCCGCGCTTCGACCACTTCGGCAAGATATGCCATTTCCGTACCGATATACGGCGGCACATTAAACGGAATATGATTCATACGCTTTCCCCTTTTTTCTCTTTGTTCCTTTATTTTACACGGTCTTTCTTCAAAATTCAAATAAATTTTTTTGGAAAACAACACCGGTTTTCTAAATTATTTTATCGAAACGGTCGGCGGAACCAATATGGTGTAGCCCTGACCGTCCCCGACATCTTCCTCAACCGCCGTTTGATAATGCTCTTTCTCGCAGAAATCCATTAAATACGCCATTTTTTTCTCATTGAACTTGGTATTATAGGGATCGCCCCGGCGAATAATAATAATAATCGGATAGTTCTCTTTCGGCATTTCCGGCTTGACGGCGTCAAATACGACCTCATCGGCAACGCTTTGCAGATCCAGCCAACATTTCCCTTTGACTGCGTTGGGATTGTCCAACATTAAATGTACGGCAGGAATATTATTTAATGCCAAAATCGGGGTGTCTTTACAGTTATTTTCCTTAAAAAATCGGTCAATACCGTCTAAAATCAGTCCTCTTGTTTGCGTGGTGGCAACGCCGGCAAACACCTTGTTTTTGGGATGATAGTTCATTTGACTGTAGTCGGATTCGCCATATTGCGTTGTAAAGACATACGCGGCTTCTTTTTTTACCCCATAAAAAATTGTGACCGTCCCGATAACAACTATCATGGTTGCCGCAAAGGAGCGCCAAACAATCTTTCCGGTTGACTTTAACAAACGCGTTACAATGGCGATAGTGATACAGCCAAGATACGGCATCAACCAAAAAAACACCGTGATGTACTGTAAAAAACCGTTATCGGTACCAATCGGTTTTGAAAGTGCAATCACTAAAATCATCATAGAAACCGTGCACAGTTTAGGATCTTTTTTCCAAAATGAAACTTCGAGCACACCGATGAGAGGAATCAGAACGAGCGCCATATTGTAAAAAGGCTGCTTATAAAGAGTATAAATAAAAAACTCAACCGCAAAAACAGATAATCCAACGGCAAGAACCGAAATAATACTTAAAACTTTGTCCGACTTTTTTCCCTTTTTCAAATACCGCGCAAAAAAGAAAAAAAAGAAGACTCCAAAAAAGGATCCGGCTATAAAAAAATATCCTTGCGATTGCACCGCATAGCCTATTTGTTTTTTCATCGTTTCAAACATTCCGCTGAACCCATGTCCGCCATCGGAGGTGCCCAATGCAAAATAATAGGCAAATGATTTTCTAACATTATCTATTCCGGTCGCCGCGACCATGCCCGCAAGCGCCGCCACAAAACCGGAAATGCCGCCGGCCAGCATGGTCAAGGTATCTTTTACAATCCGGCGCAGTTGTTTTTCGAGAATATCATGCAGCAACACCACGAAATATAATGCCGCAAACAAGGCGTTCGGCAGACGGAAAAAAGTTCCGAAACCGATTATAATTCCGCTGATCAAATAATAGATTGCGTTGTTTTTTTCTAACCCTAACTGAATCAAATAAATGGATAGCGATAAAATAAACACACTGAAAGTGTTATAAGAAAGAACAAACGGGTACGCCCAAAGCGCAAACGAACCGCCCAAAATTAAAAAAGCCACGGCGTTTTTATTAAAATACCGTTTCAGGGTCAAAAAAGCCAAGATCATTGATGCGCCGTTTAAAACAACAAATAAAATTTTAAACACCAATAGTTGACCACCCGGAATCAGCCGGTAAATCAGTGCGCCGACATAATTCGAATAAACATGCCGATACTCATGGTGGAAAGGTTCTCAAAAAAGGATTTATAGCTAGTCAAATAATAGGCGGAATCTGTCACATCAATTCCTTTGCCGACGAACAGCAATGGCCAACAAATTGCCGCGGCAAGGAAAAGCCAATAGGCTTTATCCCAAATTTTCTTGAACTTTTCCGTCTTCATTTAAAATCCCCATTCGTTATAATAATTTATCATCGTACCTTGCCCGCTCGCCGCCGATAAATTTTGCGCGGGTGCGTGCCGCCAAAACCTTGGCTGCTCCGATGTGGTCCTTCTGCAGGCGAAGCGGCACCGCAACCTCTTTCAAATGCATGCCGATGAGGGTAAAACCGATATCCATCCCGGCGTCGGCGCGAATATGCTCCAGCGCCACGGGATGTTCAAAAGTGCGATAAGCCGCTGTGGCGAAGGATCCGCCCGCTTTGGGCTGCGGCACGACATTGACCGGCTCGGCGAACGGTACCGCCGCCGCTTCGGTAATGATCGCGCGGTTCAGGTGCTCACAGCACTGCGCCGCCAACCAAACGCCCTTTTCACAAGCGGCTTGATAGATTCCGGAAAAGACTTCCGCCGCCGTTTCGGGCGAGGAGTCGGTGCCGATTTTGGCGCCCAAAATTTCACTGGTGGAACAACCCACTACCAAAATCTGTCCTTTTTTCAGTCCGGCTTTTTCGATAAGTTCCGTTGCGGTTTGATATGCTTGTTGTTTTAATTCCATGGTTTCTGCCTCGCTTTTCTACTTATTATAGCATATTCAAAAGAAAAAGTAAAACAAAATGTGAAAAACACTTGCAAAACCCGGGAAAACATGCTATGATACAAAAAATAATGCGATGAAAAAGGAAAGTAGGATCGCGGCGCCGTCACAGAGAGGATTCGTCCTGGCTGAAAACGAATCCGCGCGAAAAACGGTTTGAAGTTCCCTTTGGAGCAGCAACGCTGAACAAAACTTTGGTTTTCGGTAGGCGTTGACGGTCGACGCCGTTATCGGTCAACAGAGTGTTTGCTCTTGCAGCGAAAATGTGGGTGGTACCGCGGAGATAACCATGCTTCGTCCCTCTTGTGGGGCGGAGTTTATTTTTTTCTTGGAGGAAAAGACGATGAAAGAACAGTTAGAACAAATCCGTGCGGCGGCAAAGTCTGCGCTCAACCACGCGGGGATCGAGCAGGAAATTGAGGATTTGCGCGTAAAATACCTCGGCAAAAAAGGCGAGCTGACCGCGATTTTAAAGCAGATGGGATCCCTGTCGGCAGAAGAGCGCCCGGCAATGGGGCAACTCGTCAACGACGCCAAGCAAGAGCTGGAAGCCTTGATCGCTACACGCAAGAAGGACTTGAAGGCGGCGGCAACCGAACTGAAATTAAAAGCCGAGCGCATTGATATCACCCTTCCGGCTAAAATGCGCAAGCAGGGGCATCTGCACCCTCTGACCGGCGTGACCAACGATATGATCGACATTTTCCGCTCGATGGGCTTTGATGTCGTCGACGGACCGGAGGTCGAAACCGACCACTATAATTTTGAATGTCTGAATGTGCCGGCTGATCATCCGGCGCGCGATATGCAGGATACTTTTTATTTGGCTGAAAATCTTTTGCTACGCACCCAAACCTCGGCGGCGCAGATCCGCACGATGGAGACCCGTAAACCGCCGATTCGCGTCGTCTGTCCCGGCCGTGTTTTCCGCGCCGACGAGGTAGACGCCACCCATTCTCCGGTCTTCCACCAAATGGAAGGTCTGGTGGTGGACAAAGGTATCACCATGTGCGACTTAAAAGGTGTTTTGGAGCAGTTTGCCCATGAGATCTACGGGCCCGAAACCAAAGTAAAATTCCGTCCGTCCTTCTTCCCGTTCACCGAGCCGTCGGTTGAAGTCGATGTCACCTGCAGTGAATGCGGCGGCAGCGGTTGCCGAATCTGTAAAGGCTCCGGCTGGATTGAAATTTTGGGTGCCGGCATGGTGCACCCGCGCGTGTTGGAAAGTTGCGGCATCGACCCGACCGTTTATTCCGGCTTTGCCTTCGGCATCGGTTTGGATCGTTTGACTACTACGCGCCACAAAATCAGCGATATCCGTTCGCTGTTTGAAAACGACCAGCGCTTTTTAGAACAGTTTTAAGGAGGTTTGACCCCAATGAAAATTTCGTTAAATCATTTAAAGAACTATGTGAATGTTACCGTGCCGGTCGAAGAACTGTGCGACCGCATGGTGATGGCGGGTTTTGAGGTTGAAAGCATTGAAAAGCAGGGGGAGAACCTTGTCAATGTTGTCGCGGCAAGGATCCTTTCGCTGACCCCGCACGAGGACAGCGACCATCTGCAGATCTGCCAGATGGATGTCGGCGCTGATGCGCCGGTTCAAATCGTGACCGGCGCGCAGAATATTCATGTCGGTGATTTAGTGCCGGCGGCATTACACAACAGCACCCTGCCCAACGGCGCCCATATCAAAGCCGGCAAACTGCGCGGCGTAGATTCCAACGGCATGCTCTGCTCTGGCGGCGAGCTTTGCCTGACCGAGGACGATTACGAAGGCGCCTCGGTCAACGGAATTTTGATTTTAAAAGATGAATGGCCGACCGGCACCGATATGCGGGAGGTTTTGGGTCTGGACGATTATATCATCGACTTTAAGATTACCGCCAACCGCCCGGACTGCAACTGTTTCCTGGGCGTTGCCAAGGAGGTCTCGGTAGTGCTCGGCACCGAATTTAAGGCGCCCGATCCCACCTATCAAACGGTGGGCGGCGACATTGCCGACTATATTGATGTCACGGTGGAAAATGCCGATCTTTGCCCGCGATATCTCGGCAGGATCGTCAAGAACCTGCGGATCAAGCCCTCGCCCGACTGGATGCAGAAAGCCTTGATTGCTTCGGGTATGCGGCCGATCAACAACATTGTCGATATTACCAATTTTGTCATGCTGGAGACCGGTCAGCCGATGCACGCTTTCAACTACAACGATCTGTCGGATAAGCGCATTATTGTGCGGAACGCCGTTGCCGGCGAAACCATTACCACCCTGGACGGCAAGGAATATGCCTTGACCCCCGATATGCTGGTCATTGCCGACGGCAAAAAGCCCTCCTGTTTGGCGGGCATTATGGGCGGCAAAGAGAGTGAAATTGAAGATACCACCACCGATTTGTTTTTAGAATCGGCAAAATTCCGCCGCGATAATATTCGCCATACCGGCAGAGCGTTAGGGATTCGTACCGAAGCGAGCGGTCGGTTTGAGCGCGGCACCGATATTTGCAATGTGGAATACGCCATGAACCGCGCGCTGTCCCTCATTGACCAACTGGATGCCGGCGATATCATCGACGGCGCGCTGGATCGCCATAACGGTCTGCCCGAAGACCGTATTTTAACCGTTTCTTCGCAAAGTATTTTGGATCTTTTGGGCGTGGAAATTCCGGAAGAAACCATGGTGGATATCCTGAACCGTTTGGCGTTGGAAACCACCGCAAAGGACGGCGTTTTGACCGTCCGCGTTCCCTCGATCCGTGACGATGTGGAGGGTCGCGCCGATTTAGCGGAAGAGGTCATGCGGATTTACGGCTATGACCATATCGTCGGCACACCGATGCGCGGAGAGGTCATTCGCGGCACGGTACTGCCCGAGCGCGCCAAAGCCGATAAGATCAAGGCGTTGCTTTGCGGCATGGGTGCCGATGAGATCATGACCTATTCGTTTATCGCCTCCCGCGCGATTGATACCCTGCTGTTGCCGGAGGACGACGCCCGCCGCAACCAAATCAAGATTTTAAACCCGTTGGGCGATGAATATTCCACCCTGCGCACCCAATTGACCACCAGCTTGTTGACGGTACTTTCGACCAATCTGAACCGTAAAATTACCGACGGTCGGTTCTTTGAGCTTTCCAAGCGCTTTGTGCCGGAATCCCTGCCGCTTACCGCGCAACCCAAGGAACTGCCGACCCTTTCGATCGGTATTTACGGCAAGGAAGAGGATTTCTTCACCTTAAAGGGCATGGTGGAGGCTGTAATGCAGCTTTGCGGCGCGCATACCCAATACGAGCGCAGTAACGAGCCGTATCTGCACCCCGGTCGTCAGGCGTTGGTGAAAGCCAATAACCAGGTTTCCGCCGTATTCGGCGAGGTACACCCGACCGTTGCCGCCGCCTACGATATTCCCGAGCGCGTTTATGTGGCGGAAATCCAGCTTGAGGTGCTTTATGCCATTGAAAAGCGCCGCGTCACGGCAAAGCCTCTGCCGAAATTCCCGGCGGTGGAACGCGATTTTGCCATGCTGTGCGATTTGGAAGTGCCGGTCGGCAATCTGGAACGCGCCATTCAAAGCGGTGCCGGCCGTCTGCTGGAAAAAATCCAGCTGTTTGATGTTTATACCGGCAGTCAAATTCCGGAAGGCAAAAAGAGCGTGGCGTACAGTATTTGGCTGCGTTCGGCGGACGGCACACTGAGCGACGAGCAAATTGACGCCGTTTCGGCAAAGATCATGAAAAATCTTGAAAAGGCCGGTGCCGAATTGCGTAAATAATACTTGAATTTTTGCAAAAATCTGTTTAAAATAAATAGTAAGTAAATTTGTGAGGTGTTTGTGATGAATGACAGAACCATGACCTTTTCGATCGGAGATCAGACCGAGCAGGAAGTCCGCCGGATCCTGACCGCCGTTTATGACGCCTTAAAAGAGAAAGGCTACGACCCCATTAACCAAATTGTAGGCTATATCCTTTCGGAGGATCCCACCTATATCACAACACATCAAAATGCGCGCAGTCTCATTTGCCGGATCGACCGGGATGTGTTGCTGCAATCATTGGTTCGTTACTATTTAACCGCGTAAAACAAACCGCCGTGCCGAATGACCGACACGGCAGTTTTCATAGCTTGACAAGTGTATTGCAGAGAGGACAACTTTCATGAGAATTGTAATAAAAGTCGGCACTTCGACGCTGGCACACCCCACCGGACGGCTGAATGTCCGCCGCGTGGAAAGTCTGTGCCGCGTGATGAGCGACCTGAAAAACGCCGGTCACGAGCTGGTGCTGGTTTCTTCCGGCGCCATCGGCATGGGCGCCGGGAAGCTTTGTCTGCCCGGACGCCCGAAGGACATTCCCACCAAGCAAGCCGCCGCGGCGGTAGGTCAGTGCGAGCTGATGTATGTTTATGATAAACTGTTTTCGGAATATAACCACACGGTAGCGCAGTTGTTGCTGACCGGGGAAGATATTGCCCATCCCGAACGCCGTCAGAATGTGGAGAACACCCTCTTCCGACTGCTAAAATTAGGCGCTTTGCCGGTCATTAACGAAAACGATACCGTTGCAACGCAGGAGTTGGTGATTGGCGATAACGATACCTTGGGCGCCGTGGTCGCGACCGCGGTGCGCGCCGATTTGCTGATCGTGCTGTCGGATATTGACGGACTCTATACCGCTGACCCGCGTACCGACAAAACCGCCACGCTGATTCCGGTCATTCCCACCATTACCCCTGATATTGAAGCCATGACGGGCGGTGCGGGAACGGCTTTGGGTACCGGCGGCATGCAGACCAAGCTTCACGCCGCGAAAATTGCCACCGAAAGCGGCATTCCCATGGTGATCGCCAACGGCAATGCACCCGAAATTCTTTATGATATCGTCGAGGGGAAACCGGTCGGCACCCGTTTTGAGGTGAAAAAATCATGAAAACCACCCAAGAGATTTTGATTGCCGCAAAAAAGGCTGTTGCCGGACTGTGCGGCAAAACAACCGAACAAAAAAATGCGGCGTTGCTTTCCATGGCGGCGGCGCTGGAGTCTGCAACGGAGGAGATCCTTGCCGCCAACCGCCAAGACCTGACCGCCGCCCAAGGCAACATCAGCACGGTCATGCAGGATCGGCTTTTGCTGACAAAAGACCGGATTGGCGCCATGGCGGACGGCATGCGCGCCGTAGCAAAACTGCCCGATGCCGTCGGCAGAGTTTTGGAAAGCCATCAACATCCGAACGGCATGCTCCTGCAAAAGGTGACGGTGCCGATGGGTGTGGTCGCCATTATTTACGAAAGCCGCCCGAATGTTACTTCGGACGCGGCGGCGTTGGCATTGAAATCGGGGAATGTCTGTATTTTGAGAAGCGGCAAGGAGGCGTTTTGCAGTGCCTATGCCATTGTCTGTGCCCTGCAAAAAGGGCTTTCGGCTGTCGGCATTACGCCCGACGCCGTGCAGTTGATCGAGGACACCTCCCGCGCCAGCGCCGACGAGCTGATGCGCGCCGACGGATTTGTGGATCTGCTGATTCCCCGCGGGGGCGCGGGACTGATTCGCCGTTGTGTTGAACACGCTACCGTCCCCTGCATTCAGACCGGCACCGGTATTTGCCATATTTATGTTGACGGCGCGGCGGATGTGAAGAAAGCGCTGACCATATTGGAAAACGCCAAAACCAGCCGTCCGTCGGTTTGCAACGCCGCTGAAGTTTGCCTGGTCGATCGCGCCATTGCCGAAACCTTTTTGCCGCGAATGGAAGAACGGCTTTGCGGCAGTTCGGCACCCCATCCTGTCGAGCTTCGGGTCGACGAAACAGCGGCTGTCATCCTGCCGCACGCCCAAAAAGCCGGCGCACAGGACTTTGATACTGAATTTTTAGATTATATACTCGCCGTTGCCGTGGTAGACGGCGTCGACGGCGCAGTACAGCATATTGCCGCCCATTCGACCCACCACAGCGAGGCGATCGTCACCGAAGACCAAACCGCCGCCGACTTCTTTACCGCCGCGGTCGACAGTGCCGCCGTTTATGTCAATGTCTCTACCCGCTTTACCGACGGCGGCGAATTCGGTCTTGGTTGTGAAATGGGTATTTCCACCCAAAAACTGCACGCCCGCGGTCCGATGGGTCTTGCGGAGCTGACCACCTACAAATACATTATCACCGGGAACGGACAGATCAGAAAGTGAGGAACAACCCATGAAAATCGGATTTATCGGAACCGGCAATATGGGCGGCATTTTGGCTGCCGCCGTCGCCAAAAGTCTTCCCTCTCCGACTGTTTTACTGGCAGATTGCAATACCGAAAAAGCGACCGCGCTTGCCGCCGAGATCGGCGGGCAAACTGCCGACAATAAAACGGTTGCCGAAACGGCGGATATCCTCTTCCTCGGCGTGAAACCGCAGGTATTGCCGGCGGTTGCCGAAGAGATCAAACCCTACTTGGCGGCACGCAAGACGCGGTTTGTCGTCGTCACGATGGCAGCCGGCGTTGCGGTGGAACAACTGAACGCCCTGTTGGGCGCCGACTATCCGACCATTCGGATCATGCCCAACACGCCTGCCGCGGTCAGCAAAGGATTGATTTTATTTTGTCCCGCGAACGGGGTCACCGATGAGGAACTGACCGCCTTTAAAACCCACCTTGCTCCCGCCGGAAATCTGCTGTCGATCACCGAAGACAAAATCGACGCCGCCGGTGCGGTTTCCGGTTGCGGTCCGGCTTTTGTTTATTTGTTTATCGAAGCCCTTGCCGACGGCGGTGTTGCCTGCGGTCTTCCCCGCGAAACCGCGATGACTGCCGCCGCACAAACCGTTTGCGGCGCCGCTGAAATGGTGTTGCAAACAGGTCTTCATCCGGGTGTTTTGAAAGACGCCGTTTGCAGTCCGGGCGGCACCACCATTGCCGGTGTGGAAGCCTTGGAGAAAGGTGCCTTCCGCGCGACCGCTTTTTCTGCCGTCACCGCCGCCTACCAACGAACGCTTGACTTGAAAAAAGGAAAATAATAAACTACAACAACAAAAAGCCTCTTGCAGTCGATTGCAAGAGACTTTTTGTTGTGTTAAGACAAAGTATATTTAATTTTTACTGTAAATAACGGTTACATCGGCGTGTAACTGCAACAAGGATGCCGGAACCATCGGATCGACCGGACCGAAGAAAGCCTTTTCGACAATGTCTTTTTTCGCCGGGCCGTTGGCAACCAAGAGAATCTTCCTGGCTTGCATGATGGACATCATGCCCATGGTGATCGCGGTCTTCGGTACTTCGTCTTCGTTGGCGAAGAAACGGGCATTTGCTTTAATGGTGGATTCTTCCAATGCCACTTCATGCGTCTCGGCGGTGAAAACCGGTGCCGGCTCATTAAAGCCGATGTGTCCGTCCGGACCGATACCCAAGAGCTGTAAATCAATGCCGCCCAAATCCTTGATCATCTGATCGTAAGCCGCGCCTTCCGCCTTTAAGTCAGCGGCACAGCCGTTCGGAACATGGGTCTTTTCCTTGTCGATGTTGACAAAGTTAAAGAGCTGATGATCCATAAAATAACGGTAGCTTTGATCGTTGGTGCCGTCCAAACCGACATATTCGTCAAGATTGACCGAGGTAACCTTTGAGAAATCAACAGTACCCTGTTTGTTTCTCTCGATCAACTGCTGATAGGTGCCGACCGGAGAAGAACCGGTTGCCAGACCCAAAACGCAGTTCGGTTTCAAGATAACCTGTGCGCCGATAATATCAGCGGCTTTTTTGCTTAACTCTTCATAGGTTTCTACTTCAATAAATGTCATGCTTCTTTACTCCTTTTCATTTTTATCCAACACAGTGGCCGTTGTTTTTGACAACTTCGGCGATCACTGCGGAATATTCGTCACAAAGTGCATCGGTTTCGGCTTCGATCATAATGCGAATCACCGGCTCGGTTCCGCTCTGGCGAAGCAATGCTCTGCCCTTGCCGTTAATGCGTTTGTCCACCTCGGCAACCGCGGCCTTTACATCGGCGTCATTCATAACGGCGGCCTTATCCTTGACCCGCAGATTCACGACCTTTTGCGGATAAAGCATGACCGGCTCCGCCAACTTGCCGAGCGAGAGCTTGCGGTCGCAGACCTCTTCGGTCAGCATAATAGCGGTCAGGATGCCGTCACCGGTGGTCGCGTATTTCTTCAAAATAATATGCCCCGACTGTTCGCCGCCGATGCTGAAATCGTTTTCCTGCATGCATTCGTACACAAAACGGTCGCCGACGGTAGTCTGCGCCACTTCCATGCCGGCTTCTTTCAACGAAGCAAAGAAACCGCTGTTGGACATGACGGTCGCCACAACGGTATTGCCGTTCAGCATACCTCTATCCTTTAAGCGCTTGCCGAGGATATACATAATCGCGTCGCCGTCGACCACATTGCCGTGTTCGTCCACCGCGATACAACGGTCGGCGTCGCCGTCAAAGGCAAAGCCTAAATCCAGGTGCTGTTCCTTCACAACGCGGCAGAGATTTTCAATATGTGTCGAACCGCAACCGTTGTTTACATTTAATCCGTCGGGCTGATTGCCGATGATATAACTCTGTGCGCCCAGCGCGTCAAATACCGCCTTGGCGATCATCCAGGAGGCGCCGTTGGCGCAATCCAAACCGATACGCAAATGCTTATAGGAATTGGAAGCCAGCGAAATCAGATAACCGACATAACGGTTTCTACCCGAAACATAGTCCACGATACAACCGATGCGTTCCCGCTCTGCCCACGGCAAATCGTCGCCTTCGACACCCAGGGTTTTCAGGTCGCCGTCGATATAGGCTTCGATCAACGCGGTGGTCGCGTCATCGAGCTTTTCGCCGTAACGGTTAATGACCTTAATCCCGTTATCATAGAAGGGGTTATGGGAAGCGGTGATCATGATACCGCAGTCAAACTCATCCTGACGGGTGACATAAGAAACGCTGGGGGTCGTGGTTACATGCAGCATGTAAGCATCGGCGCCCGACGCGGTGATACCGGCAACCAACGAGTATTCTAACATATAGCTGGAACGGCGGGTATCTTTTCCGATCACGATTTTCGGACGGTAACCCATATTTTTACAACCCGACAGCGCCGAACCGTAGTACCAGCCCAGGAACCGACCGACACGATAGGCATGCATGGAAGTCAAATTCAGGTTTGCTTCGCCGCGGAAACCGTCGGTACCGAAATATTTGGTCTTGATCGGTTCGCCCGGCAAATTACGGTGAATAATCTTATTCTCTTTTAACAGCTCATCCGCCGTTACATGAAACATTTCGCAAATCTGCAAAATTTTGTCGATCTGCGGCTGAACCTGATCCATTTCCCATTTGGAAATAGATTGACGGGAAACCGCCAGTTCTTCCGCCAGAATTTCCTGTGAAATATTTGCGGCTTTGCGTAAATGAGTGATTTTCTCTCCGATGGTCATCTTGTTCGTTCCTCCTCAATCAGTCTTTCTTTACGATATCGTCCTGGCGCTTGAAGATACTGCCGCCCGGCACATATCCTCTGACCATAGACAACGGATAGATTTGGGATTCTTTGCCGATGATCGTGCCGGGATTCAATACCGAACCGCAACCGACTTCGACGCAATCGCCTAAAATGGCACCGAATTTCTTCAATCCGGTTTCCACCTTTTCTCCGTTATGCTTTACGGTAACCAGGGTTTTATCCGACTTCACATTGGAAGTGATCGATCCGGCACCCATGTGCGAACGGTAACCGAGAATAGAGTCGCCGACATAATTATAATGGGGAACCTGAACATTATCAAACAAAATCACATTTTTTAATTCGGTCGAGTTGCCGACCACGCAATTTTTCCCGACCAGTGCATTGCCGCGAATAAAGGCGCATTGGCGCACTTCGGTATCCTCCCCGATAATGCAGGGGCCGGTAATTGAAGCGGTCGGCGCGATCTTTGCCGAACGGGCGATCCAAATATTTTCACCCTTCTTTTCAAAAACCTCCGGATCCAGCGTTTCGCCCAATTGGCAAATAAACGCGCTGATTTTCGGCAGAACCTCAAAAACCTGCTCAACGCCTTCCAAAAGCGGTGCCGCCGCGGTATGCTCTAACGAAAAAAGTGCTTGCGACGAAAAATCGTTCATAGTTTACAACCCTTTCTTATTCTCAAGATAATTCAAGAATAATCGCTTTTGTTTTCTTTTTCAAGCAACAAAAGTTTGAATTTTTTGCGCTTTGAAGTTGCGTCTATGAACATTATATGCGGTTTTTACACAAAAAATCAAGAAAAACTTTTCTTTTTAGTAAACAATTATTGACGATTGTCAAAATGTTTTCCGTGTTTTGCCAGATGTAAACCTTTGTTTACACCCATAGTCCGATCAATAAAGCGGCGAGCGACGCCGCCGTTGCAACGACAATCAACGGCAGGTCGAAATACGCCAACAAAAGCGCCACCGCTGTACCGACTGCCGCGGTGACCGTATTGCCGGTGGCATAAAAAATCGCCGGAAAGGTCATGGCAGACAGAACGGCATAGGGCAGATAAAACATGAAGCTCCGCCAAAAAGGTGACCGGATCTCCTTGCGGAAGAGGGTAAACGGAAGCATGCGGATCAGATAGGTCACCCCCGCCATCACCGCAATATAAATGCCGACACTCATGCTTTTTCCTCCTTTATCGGAAAGAAAAACGCCGCCAGGATACAGGTAATCAGCGCGCTGAGGATCACCGCAAAGCCGCCGGAGATAAAGGGCGTGGCATAGGTAAATAAAACGCTGAAGCCTGCCGCGATGAGGATCACCGCAATCAACGGATGGGATTTTTTACAAGGCGGAATGATGATCGCGATAAACATACCGTAGAGCATCAGCCCGAGCGCGTCGGAAAGAACCGGCGGCAACAGTTGTCCCGCCGCCATGCCGCCCAAAAAGGTGCCAGTCGTCCACCCGATCAGCGGGGTAAAAATCAATCCTTGCATATAACGGGGTGTGAGCGGTTCTTTCTGCGCCATCGCCACGGCATAGATTTCATCGGTGATGCCAAAGGCGACCAGCATGCGTTGAGGGGTGTGAAAAGAACCGTCCAGCTTTTGCGTGAGGGAGACTGCCATCAGCGAATACCGGAGATTGATCACCAATTGGGTCAGGATCATCTCGATCAAGGTGCCGCCGGCGGCAATGATTCCTATGCCTGCCGCCTGTCCGGCAGAGGTCAAGTTGGTCAGCGAAATGCCGACCGCCGCCAACACCGAAAGCCCCGCTTTGACTGCTAAAATACCAAACCCAAAGGACACTGAAAGATAGCCGAGGGCAATCGGCATGCCGTCTGCCATTCCCTTTACAAATTTTGAGCGCATAGATCCCCCTCCTTTCGACAAATCGGTTTGTACTGCTTAACGCATTGTATTATGATAGATAAATCGGATCAATCAGCGCGGTTAAAGATTGCATGGTTTCGTGTGAGGGCGAATCGGTTCCCTTTAACGGAAAATCCAGCCCCAACGCGGTATACTTTTCCTCGCACAGATTGCGAAACGGCAACAATTCTACCTTTTTAACGCAGGAAAACCGCCGTGCGACATCGTTCAATTGCCGCACCGACGCTTCCCGGTCGGTTTTTTGTGGAATAATAACCCGCCGAAGCCAAACGGGGATCTGCCGCCGTTCCAGTTCGGTCAAAAACCGCTCGGTTTGCGCCAGACTGCCCCCGACGAACCGCCGGTAGTCCGCCTCAGTCGGGTATTTATGGTCTAAAAGCACCAAATCGGTATAGGTCAGCACCGCTGCCGCCGATTCGTTCCAAAAGCACCCTGAAGTATCGAGTGCCGTGTGTATTCCGTTTTCTTTGAGCCGACGGAACAACTCCGCCACAAAAGGCGCCTGCAAAAGCGGTTCGCCGCCCGAAACGGTCACCCCGCCGCGTTGCCCGAAATAACCGCGAAACCGCAGAATTTTGCGGACAAGCGGCTGTACCTCGACGGCTTCCCCGCCGTTCGGGTCCCAGGTATCGGGATTGTGACAACAGATACACCGTAAAGGACAGCCCTGCATAAAGACGACACACCGCACGCCCGGCCCGTCTACCGTGCCGAGACTTTGAAAAGAATGAATCCGTCCCTGCATCGCGTTAAACGGTGGTGTGGAAGGTACGCATGATCACTTCACGCTGTTGTTCACGGGACAGCTTGCAGAAGTTGACGGCATACCCCGAAACACGGATGGTCAGGTTGGGATACTGTTCGGGATGCTCGTACGCGTCGAGCAGGGTCTCGCGGCGCATCACATTGACATTCAGGTGGTGCGCGTCATTCAGAAAATATCCGGTCAAGATGGCAACCAAATTTTCGATCCGTTCTTCCCCGGTCTTGCCGAGTGCCTCGGGAACAATGGAGAAGGTGTTGGAAATGCCGTCCGACGCCGAAGAATACGGCAATTTGGAAACCGAATTGAGCGACGCCAACGCGCCGTTATGTTCCCGGTTGTGCATCGGATTGGCGCCCGGGGCAAACGGTTCTCCCTTTTTGCGGCCGTCGGGTGTGGCGCCGGTCTTCTTGCCGTACATGACATTGGAGGTAATGGTCAGCGCCGACAGCGTATGCCGCGCGCCGCGGTATGCCGGCGTCTTTTTCAGCTCTGCACGCACCGCGACCAATAAGTTTTGCGCAATTTCGTCCACGCGGTTATCGTCGTTGCCGTATTTCGGGAAATCGCCGACCGTATCAAAATCAACAATGATCCCGTTTTCATCACAAATCGGGGTAACCTTGGCATACTTGATCGCCGAAAGCGAGTCGGTAATTACCGAAAGTCCCGCCACCCCGAACGCCATTAACCGTTGTACATCGGTATCGTGCAATGCCATCTGGGTTTTTTCATAGGCATATTTATCGTGCATATAATGAATACAGTTCATGGTATTCACATAAAGCCGGCAGAGCCAGGTCAAATAGATGTTGAACCGCTCGATCACCTTGTTGTACTCCAAAACCCCGCCGGTCATCGGCTCCATCTGCGGTCCCAAGCGGGTACCAAACATATTATCCACGCCGCCGTTCAATGCCAACAGCAACAGCTTTGCCAAATTGGTCCGTGCACCGAAGAACTGCATCTGTTTGCCGACCTTCATGGCGGAAACACAACAGGCAATGGCATAATCGTCCCCGAACCGGGCACGCATCAGGTCATCGTTTTCGTATTGGATCGCATCGGTATCGCAGGAAATCCTGGCGCAGAATTTTTTAAAGGGTTCCGGCAGCGCGTGACTCCACAATACCGTCAGATTCGGTTCGGGCGCGGGACCGAGATTATACAGCGTCTGCAACATCCGGAACGAGGATTTGGTCACCAGCGTTTGGTGGTTCAGATTCATCCCGCCGATGCTTTCGGTGATCCACATCGGATCGCCCCCGAACAGTTCGTTGTATTCCGGCGTGCGCAGATGCCGTGCGCAACGAAGCTTCAGCACCAAATCGTCGATCAACTCCTGCGCGCCGCGTTCATCCAGAACGCCGTTCTTTAAATCGCGTTCAATATAAATATCAAAGAAGGTCGAGGTGCGGCCAAACGACATGGCGGCACCGTTTTGCTCTTTATTGGCGGCTAAATAGCCGAAATAGGTCCATTGAATCGCCTCACGCGCGTTGGCGGCGGGCCGGGAAATATCGTAGCCGTACATCTCAGCCATCTTTTTCAATTTGTTTAAGAAGGCAATCTGCTGGTACAGTTCCTCGGTCAGACGGATGTTCTCCACGTCCATCAAATTCTCGCCCAGCGCCGCCTTATCTTTTTCTTTTTCAACGATTAGATAATCCACCCCGTAAAGCGCAATGCGACGGTAGTCCCCGATAATACGGCCGCGGCCGTAGGCGTCGGGCAGTCCGGTCAACAGCGCGCAATGGCGCGCCGCCTTCATTTCGTCGGTATAGACGCGGAAAACACCGTCGTTATGGGTGGTGCGGTAGGTGAAGAACTCTTCAATCTTATCCGAAAGCTTATAGCCGTACGCCTCGCAAGCCGCCCGCGCCATGCGAATCCCCCCGAACGGGTTGACGCCGCGCTTCAACGGCTCGTCGGTCTGCAAACCGACGATCAGATCCTCTTTGGTCAGATAGCCCGGCTGATAATTGCACAGCGAAGAAACGGTTGAAACATCGACCGAAAGCACGCCGCCGCGCGCCTGCTCTTCCTTTTTTAACCGTTCCAATTCCGCAAGCGCCCGTTCGGTACGCGCGGTGGGTCCGGTCAAAAAAGACGCGTCCCCCAAATACGGCGTATAGTTTTTGTCGATAAAGTCACGGACATTGACGCCCTCCTGCCATACACCGAATTGAAAACCGTTCCATTGCTCAAAAGTCATGTTTCTTCCCCGTTTCTTTGTGTTTTATCCGAATAAGACAAAAGGGTAACCCGAAAAACGAGTTACCCAGACGGTCGGTATCCTATCAACCGATCCCGCGCACTGTGTCGATTCACATTCCGTCAGCACAGAATCAGCCGGAAAATATTTCCGAAAGTATTGTAACCTTTTTTTTACAGTTTGTCAAGTAAATTTCCCGGGTTTTTTGTCCAGGCGTCCAAGAGGTCAAAACAGAATTTTTGACCGTATTCCGCCGCGCTTTTCCGAAACGGTTGATCGGGATACAGCTCATTATTACTGATGACCCGCACCGCCAGCATCGGCAGAGAAAACTGTTTACAGACCTGCGCCACAGCGGCGCTTTCCATCTCTTCGCAGTCGGAATGTAATCTTTCGTGCAAAAAGGCGATCCGGTCGAGTTCCCGATTCCACATGTCGCCGCTGACCATCGTTCCGCGTTTCAGCACACCGTGTTTGTAGGGAACCGCCATTGCCGCCTGCAATAACCGCCCGTCGCTGTGGAAAACAGCCGTGCGGGTCAATTTGCCGTCGGTCACCGTCTGCGCGCCGATATACTGCCAATCCAAAACGGAAATGCCCTCTCCGCTCGCGCGGCGCGGCGTCACATAGGACGCATATTCCACGATGTTTTCGCCCAAAACGATATCGTTCTGCCGGATCTTCGGGTGATGTCCCCCGGCGGTACCCTGCAAAATCATACAGCAGGGATGCAACCGTTCCATCGCCACGACGGCGGCTGCCGCGGCGTTGACCGCCCCGATCAGGCACCGAATGACCGTAACGGGATACCCGTTGACGGTACCGCTTTGGAAACGGTAGTCGCCCACCGCCGTTTCGGCGGCGTTTTGCAGCCGCGCGGCAAGATATTCATATTCACAATCCATCGGACAAAGCACCGCGATCGGTTTCGGCATGCTTTCTCTTCCCTTCCGTTTTGACGCTGATATCCCGTTCTTTATTCCCCGGCAAGCTCTCCGAGTATGCGCAGGCGCCGCTGTTCACATTCGGCGGTGATCCACTCGATATCCAGCGTGGGATAGTTGCCGTCGCGGTAGAGCACCCGTCCGTCGACCATAGTCAACGCGACATCGTTGCCCGCGGCGGAATAAATCAGATTGTTAAGCACATTGTATTCGGGTTGCAGATAAATCCGATCCAGTTCCAATACGGTCAGATCGGCTTTGAACCCGACCTTCACCAAACCGCAATCCGCGCGTTGCTGTGCCAGCGCGCCCGCGCGGGTAGCGGCAAACAGCGTTTCTTTGGGCGTGATTACGGTCGGGTCGAGTGTTGCGGCTTTTTGCAACAGGTTAAAGAAGCGCATTTCCTCGATCATGTTCAGATTGTTGTTGCTCGCCACGCTGTCGGTGCCGATGGCAACATTGACGCCCGCCTTTAACAGCGCAGAAACCGGACAGATCCCGCTCGCCAGCTTGGCGTTGCTTTTCGGACAGGTGGCGACCGTAACGCCGTACTCTTTCAGAATGGCAATATCCTCGTCATCCACATGCACCACATGCGCGGCAACCGTCGGCACCGAGAAAAGACCGCAATCCGCCAGATACCGCACCGGGCTTTTTCCGCCATGCCGTTCGCGGCAGGCCTGCACCTCGCCGGCGGTTTCCGAAACATGAACATGCATGGAAGAACCGTACTTCGCGGCGGTTTCCGCCAGACCGCGAACGATTTTTTCGGTCGAAGTATATTCGGCATGAAGCGAAAATTCAGCGCGGATCCTGCCGTCGGCGGCGCCGTTATATTTTTGGATCGTTTCCAAGGTCTCTTTATAAATCGGCAGATCAAAATAACCTTCGTCCCCGAAACCGTTACAGCATTGTGCAAAATTCGCTTTCACACCGCTTTCGGCAAAGGCGCGCCCCAGCGGATCCTGCCGGATATACATCTCCTCGGTCGCACCGATGCCGTACCGCAGCATTTCGGCGATCCCCATCAGACAACCGTAGTAGATATCGTCGTCGGTCAGATGTGCTTCAAACGGGAAAATGCGGGTTTGCAGCCAGGTCATCAACGGTAGATTTTCGCCGTACCCGCGCAAAAACACCATCGGCAGATGGCTGTGCATATTATAAAAAGAGGGGATCAGCAACCGATTTGTGCCGTCATAGATTTCCCCGAAATCCTCTTTCGGCGGCTGATCGGAGCAGTAGGCAATGCGATCGTCCCGCACGCCGACATAGTAATTACTTCGTACCTCAAAATTTTCATCCAAAACCGTAATATTTTGAAAAAGCATGAAATCACCCTTTTGTTTTTTTTAAATTTTATCATATTATTTCCTTTTTTTCAAGCGCACAAAAAAAGACTTCCCTTGCCCGCAGGCAAACAGGAAGTCTTCAACGGTTAATCGGATCAAATTCCCCGGCGGATAAACGGCCGCTCGGCGGTTTGAGACAAATTATTTTTACGAACGACCGACAGTCTTTTCCGGCGAATCCGCGCAAAAAGGCGCTCCTCCGCCGCCGCAAACCGATCCTCGTGAAATACCGCCCAAACGGTGAAGATCACCAAAGCAAGCTCAAAAACAGTTCTTAAAATCATTCCGAATGTCATGGTCATTTCCTCCGCCGAACAAATGTTCGTTTTCTGTATTTTTATTATAACCGCACCTGATTCGTTTGTCAAGTACTTTTTTCAAATAAAATTTTACCGCCGCCGGAGTCCAAAAGTACGGACACCGACGGCGGATTTTTTCTTTTTTCAAAAAAACTTGTTATTCTTTTTCAAACCGCTCACAGCAGGGATCTTCTTTCGGCGCGGGCGACGGTTTTTTTGCCGGTACGGTTGCATTGCCGAGTCCGGTCGTTTCGGAGAAGAGCGCGTTGTTGGTCACCGCGTTGACTGCATCGGTCGGAATGATCAACTTAGCGGCGGTGCCGTCCGACATCTTGACCAGCGCCTCAAACTTTTTCAATTCCAGCACGCCGGCGTCCACGCCGACTTCCTTTAAGGCACGCAGACCGTCGGCCTCGGCTTTCTTGGAAAGAAAGATTGCCTTGGCTTCACCTTCGGCGCGGGCAATGCGGGCGTCGCGTTCACCTTCCGCCGCCAAAATCATGGCTTGTTTGTCACCCTCGGCACGCGTAATCGCGGCGGCTTTATGACCTTCCGCCTGCAAGAGGGTCTCACGGCGGTCACGCTCTGCCTTCATCTGCTTTTCCATCGCGTTTTGAATTTCGGTCGGCGGAATGATGTTCTTCAGTTCTACGCGGTTGACCTTGATGCCCCACTGGTCGGTCGCCTCGTCCAGAATTTCGGTCATTTTTCCGTTGATGGTATCGCGCGAGGTCAGGGTGCCGTCCAACTCCAACTCACCGACGATATTACGCAGGGTGGTCGCGGTCAGGTTTTCGAGCGCCATGATCGGATTTACCGCACCGTAGGTATACAGCTTTCCGTCAAAAATACGGAAATAAACTACGGTATCAATCTGCATGGTAACATTATCCTTGGTGATAACCGGTTGCGGGGGAGAATCCATCACCTGTTCTTTGAGGGTGATTTTCTTGGCAATGCGCTCCAGAAGCGGAATTTTTACATGCAAGCCGGCATTCCAGGTGCTTTTGTATTTTCCCAAAAATTCAATGATATACTGATTTCCCTGCGGTACAATACAGATGTTTTTGAGAATAATCAAAAACACAATAACAGCTAAAGCAATCGCTACATAAGTCATAAAAAGACCTCCCGAAAAAATTATTCTGCCAACAAGGCGGTTCGCAAAGCCTTGTTGCGTGCAAACATGGGAATAAACGCTTCGTAGGCGGATTTCAACACGGTCTGTTCGGTCAGCGCCTCGGTCAAGGCGGCGGCGCAATCGGGATGTTCAAAGGATGCCGCCGTCAACAATGCGACCGCTACATTCGCCGTTTCGCGATCTCCCTGCATATAGGCGCCCGAGACCAGCTCAATCAGTTTTTTGACCGATTTCTTATTGTTTTCGGTCAAAACCGTGCGCATCTGCGGCACCAGCGTTTTGCCGAAAAAGTCCAGATACAAAAAGTTTCCGTAAACAGCAACATGACTTTTATAGTCTTCCTTGAACTGCGGATAGATATCCAATACTTTTTTGGTAAATCCGGAAACGGTCAACGCGCCGTTCTTTTCGGCAGTCGGCAAATCCACCGCGGCACCTGCCGCGCGTTTGACGCGTACGCCAAGCTGTTCGCGTACCGTCGCCGCAAAATCAATGCCGACCGAATGCGCGTCTTTTTCGGTTTGACTGTCGTCAAAAAGCCATGCCGATACCTCGGCAAAATCCCCGACCGTTCCGTCGGTCACCTCCGCCGCCTGCAGAACATACATCTGCCGCGACGCATCATAACTGACGCGATAGGCCTTTTTTTCGTTCTGAAAAGAACCGTCCTGCCGCGCCGTAAATCCCTGCTCGTCAAAAACGGGTTTCATTTCTTCGAGCACTTGATTGTCATAACGGTTATCCATGGGCGTCACATCCAAATATTATTTTTTTCATTATACAACATTTCTTTTGGTTTGTCATCTAAAATTTTCTTGAAACCGACACTTTTAAGGGGTATAATAAAGAGAAATCATTTTTTCGGCTGACAAAACCGCCAACCGAACGGAAACCGAGGGGAATTATGGAGCTTTCAAACCGACAGGAAATCAGCCGAATATTGGCGTCTGACGGATTCACCTTTAAAAAATCGCTGGGGCAAAACTTTTTGGTCGACCCGACCGTCTGTCCCGCCATGGCGGAAGCCGCCTGCGACGGCGAGACGGGCGTTTTGGAGATCGGTCCGGGCGCCGGCGTGCTGACGGTAGAGCTGGCGGCACGTGCCAAGAGGGTTTTAGCCATTGAGCTGGACGAGCGACTGCGGTCCGTTTTGGAAAAAACCACCCGCGGTTTTGACAATGTTTCATTTTTGTTTCAGGATGTCATGAAGGTCGACCTTGCCGCTGTGATCCGGGAACACTTTGCCGATTGCAAGCGCGTTACCGTGGCGGCAAATCTTCCTTATTATATTACTTCGCCGATCGTCATGCAGTTGTTGGAAAGCCGCTTGCCGGTCGACAGCATTACCGTGATGGTGCAAAAGGAAGCCGCCGAGCGTTTTTGCGCCCCGGTCGGGAGCCGTGCGGCAGGCGCCGTGACGGTGGCGATCGCCTACTTTGCCGAAAGCGAAATGCTGTTTTCGGTGCCGCGGGACTGCTTTTACCCCGCGCCGAAGGTCGATTCGGCGGTCATTCGCCTGACGGTACGGTCGACGCCGCCCGTCACCGTTCATGACGAGAAAAAGTTTTTTTCGTTGGTCAAGGGATGCTTTGCCCAACGGCGCAAAACCCTGCTGAATACCGTTTCCAATACCGTCGGTATTCCGAAAGAGGAGCTTCGCGCCGCCCTTGCCGCGCTCGGTCTGCCCGAAACGGTACGGGGCGAGACCTTAACGCTCGAACAACTGGCGGCGCTGCATAATCAATTAAGCGAATAATCAGGAGAAAAAGTATGTTTTTCAAAAAAAATACGGCTGAATTTTGGCTGATTGCCGGTCTCGGCAACCCCGAAAAGAAATATGAGCACACCCGACATAATATCGGCTTTGCCGTCGCCGACCGTCTGGCAGAGAAATTCGGCTGTGATTTCAACAAGCACAAATTCCGCGCCGACTACGGCGAATGTACCATTGCCGGTAAGCGCGTTTTATTGGTCAAGCCCCAAACCTATATGAATCTTTCGGGCGAGGCATTGGCGCCGCTCGTGGCGTTTTATAAAATTCCGCCCGAGCGGATGTTGGTCATTTTCGACGATATTTCGTTGGATGTCGGCAATCTGCGCCTGCGCCGCAAGGGCAGTCACGGCGGACATAACGGCATGCGCAATATCGCGGAACAGCTTGGCACCGATAACATTCCCCGCCTGAAGATGGGCGTCGGCAACAAACCCCGCCCCGATACCGACCTCAAGGATTGGGTGCTGGGCAAATTTCTAAAAGACGAAGAAAAAAAACTAAACGAAGGATTGGATAAGGCGGTCGCGGCGGTCGAGGAGACCTTGACCAACGGCATAGATTCCGCCATGAACAAGTATAATTCCTGATGATGAAGTTTTTAACAGAGCGCCTCGGCGCAGACGCCGAATACCGCCGTTTGTGTTCGGCGGTGACCGACGGTCGCCTGCCCGCCGCCGCCAACGGCTTGGCGCAAATTCACAAAGCGGCGATCGTCGCGGCGCTTCAACATGATACCGCAAAAAAAATTGCGGTGCTTTGCCACGATGAGGCGGCGGCGACAGCCCTGCGCGAGGATTTGACCGCACTCGGCAAGAAAGCCCTCGGCTTTCCCCTGCGGGACTACCGTTTTGCCGAGCTGTCCGGCTACTCGCGCGAATACGAACAAAAGAGAATAGAGACCCTGTCCGTTTTGTCGGACGGGGATTTTGAGGTTTTGTGCCTTTCGGTCGACGCGGCGTTACAGTATACCCTGCCGCCCGACCGGTTACAGCAGTCTAAACAGATTCTGCGCACCGGAGAACCGTTTGATACCGAATCCTGGATCGAACGGTTATTATCGCTCGGCTATACCCGCTGTGATTTGACCGAAGGCGTCGGGCAGTTTTCGGCGCGCGGCGGCATTGTCGACCTTTTCCCCGTCGGACAGAACCGCCCGGTTCGTGTAGAGCTGTGGGGGGATGAAATCGACTCGCTGTGCTACTTTGATCCCGTCAACCAACGACGGGAGGAATCGACGGAGGAGATTCCGGTGCTTCCCGCCGCCGAACTGCTTTATCGGTACGATGAATTGGCGGCAACCTTGGAAGATTATCTTAAAAAAAGCAAAAAATCTCTTACCGACCGTCAACAACAACACCTGCGGCAGGATATAGATCTGCTGACAAGCGGTATTGCGATCTGTGCCGACCGCTATCTTCCTTTTTTGAGCCAATCGACCGTTTTCGACTACCTGCCGGACGCGCTTTTCTGCATTTCTGAATCGGGCAATCTAAACGAACGGTTCAAAAGCATTTTGTGGCAGCAACAAACCGATATTGCCACGCTGTTGGAAGAAGGTATCTTATCCAAAGCCACCGCGAAATTTGGCTTGGAACGGGCGGAACTGTTGCAAAAAGTCTCTCCGGCTTTGTTCCTGGAAAACTTTCCGCGGGCTTCCTATGACCAGCCGCTGCGTGAGCTTTTTTCGTTTGATTGGAAGCGAACCACCCCCTGGAGCGGTGATTTGAATGTTTTGTTGGAGGATCTTTCCTATCCGCTTTCCTGCGGCGGTCAGGCAGTGATTCTGGCGGGTGAAAAACGCGCGGCACAGGTCTTGGCGTTTGAGCTGAACGAACGAAAGATCCCCGCCGCCTTTTCGCTGGACAGCGATGTGTTGCCGGCGCGGGTAACGGTGCTTTGCGGCGGACTGTCCAGCGGCTTGGAATTGCCCGATCAACACTTTTTGGTGATCAGCCACCGTTATATCGCCGCCACCAAAACCAAAAAGCGCCCGCGCCCGAAAAACGCGAAGGAAATCGGCTCATTAGACGAGCTGAAGCTCGGCGATTATGTGGTGCATGTATCCCACGGCATCGGCATTTTCGACGGCATTCACCGTATCACCAGCCAGGGCGTGACCAAAGACTATATCAAAATCCGCTACCGGGGCAGTGATGTGCTTTATGTGCCGGTAACACAATTGGACTTGGTTTCCAAATATATCGGCGCCGCCACCGAGGACGGCGGCATACGGCTGAACAAATTAGGCAGTCAGGAATGGCAACGCACCCGTGCGCGCGTCAAGGCGGCGGTGCGCGATATGGCAAAACAGTTGACGGCGCTTTATGCCAAACGCATGTCGGTGAAAGGTTATGCCTTCTCCGAGGACACCGATCTGCAAAATGATTTTGAACGCCGCTTTGAGTATGAAGAAACCGACGATCAACTGCGTTGTATCCGCGAAATCAAAGCCGACATGGAACGCGCCGTCCCGATGGATCGGCTTTTGTGCGGCGATGTCGGCTTCGGCAAGACCGAGGTTGCCCTGCGCGCCGCCTTTAAATGTATCAGCGAGGGCAAGCAGTGCGCCCTCCTTGTGCCGACCACCATTTTGGCGATGCAGCACTATAACACGGTCAAACGGCGGTTTGGCGAACTGCCCGTCACCGTTAAAATGCTTTCCCGTTTTGTTCCTGCCAAAGAACAGGAAAAAACCTTGCTGGCGTTGAAGCGGGGCACGGTAGATATGATCATCGGCACCCACCGTATGATTTCAAAGGATGTCGCCTTTCGCGACCTCGGTTTGGTGATCGTCGATGAGGAGCAACGCTTTGGCGTCGCTCAAAAAGAACGGTTAAAGGAACGCTATCCGACGGTGGATGTCCTGACCTTGAGCGCCACGCCCATCCCGCGCACCCTCAACATGGCGCTGTCGGGGCTACGGGATATGTCGTCCATCGACGAAGCGCCCACCGACCGTCAACCGGTACAAACCTATGTATTAGAACAGAACACCGGCGTTTTAATCGACGCCGTCCATAAAGAACTCCGCCGCGGCGGTCAGGTTTATTATCTGCACAACCGGGTGGAAAGTATCGACCGCTGTGCCGCCAAACTGCAGGCGCTGCTGCCCGAGGCGCGCATCGGCGTTGCCCACGGCAAGATGGACGAGGACACCCTCAGCGAAATTTGGCGGCGGTTGTTGGAGCATGAAATTGATGTGTTGGTCTGCACCACCATTATCGAAACCGGCGTAGATGTGCCCAACGCCAACACCCTGATCGTTGAACGCGCCGACCGCATGGGGTTGGCGCAATTGCACCAGCTGCGCGGTCGCGTCGGTCGCTCACCGCGCCGTGCCTATGCCTATTTCTGTTTCGATCGCGGCGCACAGCTTTCCGAGATCGCATCCAAACGGTTGGAAGCCCTGCGCGAATATACCGAATTCGGTTCGGGCTTTAAAATCGCCATGCGCGACTTGGAAATTCGCGGCGCCGGCAGTATTTTGGGCGGCGAACAGCACGGCAATATGGAGGCGGTCGGTTACGATATGTACCTGAAACTGCTGTCGGATGCCGTCAATGCCGAAAACGGCATCGAAAGTCACGAAGAAGCGGCGTGTACCGTCGACCTGAATATCTCGGCACATATTCCGGAGGGATATATCCCCGCGCTGCCCGCCCGACTGGGTATTTACAAGCGCATTGCCGATATTCGCTCCCGCGCCGACAGCGAAGATGTGATCGACGAGCTCTGCGACCGTTTCGGCGAACCGCCCAAACCCGTCATGGGGCTGATTCATGTGGCAACGGTGCGCAATCTCGCGGCGGCGGCGGGGATTACCGAAATCACCAACACCCGCGACCGTGTACTGTTGCACGCCGTCTCCCCCAATCCCAAGGTCATGGCAGGATTGAGCGGCGCTTTCGGCGCTCAATTTTCGGTCTTGGCGGAGAAGGAAACCGTTTATGCCGTTCGCCTTGCCAAAGGACAGACCTTGACCGATATCGTCGACCGCCTGGCGGCGGTATTGTAGCTGAAGGTATGGCGCGCTCAACTCCTTGCTTTTTTTCTCTTTTTCAGGTATACTGTAAAAAAATGAGGTAAACAAAATGGATATTCAACTCGGCGACCGTTTGGTCATGAAAAAAAAGCATCCCTGCGGATGCGATACCTTTCTCGTCGCGCGTATCGGCATGGATTTCAAACTGCGGTGCGAGGGTTGCGGACACGAAGTCATGCTGCCGCGCGTCAAGGTGGAAAAGAATATCAAAAAATGGATTCAGGAGAAGGATCATGTTTGAAAATTTAGCGGCGGTCGAAAACCGGTATGAACAAATCGGCATGGAATTGACCCGTCCCGAAGTGGTCGCGCAAACCGACCGGTTCCGTAAATTAATGAAAGAGCACAGCGATCTGACCCCGCTGGTCGAGGCGTACCGCGCCTTTCGTCAAGCCGAGGCGGACGAACAGGAAGCCAAAGCCCTGTTGGCGGATAGCGCCTTAGACCGCGATTTTTGCGAACTGGCGGAGGAAGAATACAAAGACGCCCAGGCAAGAATCGCCCGGTTGACCGAAGAGCTCAAGGTGCTGTTACTGCCCAAAGATCCGAATGATGAAAAAAATGTCATTGTGGAAATTCGCGGCGGTGCCGGCGGCGAGGAGGCGGCGCTGTTTGCCGCTTCGCTGTTTCGGATGTATTCGATGTACGCCGAAAGCAAGCGTTGGACGGTTGATATCAGCAGTGAAAACGCCACCGAGCTGGGCGGATATAAGGAAGTTGTTTTTATGGTGGAGGGCAACGGCGCCTATTCGCGCCTGAAATATGAAAGCGGCGTGCACCGCGTCCAGCGCGTGCCCGATACCGAAACGCAGGGACGGATCCATACCTCGACCGTTACGGTGGCGGTATTGCCCGAAGCCGACGATGTTCAGCTGGAGATCAATCCGGCTGATTTAAAAATCGACACCTTTCGATCCTCCGGCGCCGGCGGTCAACATATCAACAAGACCTCTTCGGCTATCCGCATCACCCATCTGCCGACCGGCACGGTGGTGGAATGTCAGGACGAACGAAGTCAGTATAAAAACAAGGATAAAGCCATGCGCGTGTTGCGGGCACGGCTTTTGGACGCCGCACAGCAGGAGCATGACGCCGCGATTGCCTCCGACCGCCGGTCGCAGGTCGGCACCGGCGACCGCAGTGAACGCATTCGTACCTATAATTTTCCGCAGGGTCGCGTGACCGATCACCGGATCGGCTTGACCCTTTACAAATTGGAACAGACCCTGAACGGCGATTTAGATGAAATAATAAACGCTTTGACGACGCATTACCGCACCGAAGCGCTGAAAGCACAGGAGCAGGAACCATAACAAGGAGGGATCGTATGCAAACCGAACGGTTATCCGCCGACGCCGACGGAATCCGCCGCGCGGCGGCGCTGTTGACGGCGGGCGGTATTGTCGCCATTCCGACCGAAACGGTTTACGGGCTCGCCGCCGACGCTACCAACGAAGCCGCCATTCTGAGGGTTTTTGCCGCCAAGGGCAGACCGCAGGACAATCCCCTGATCGTTCATATTGCCGATCTTGCCGATCTGCCGCGCTTGGCGAAAGAAATCCCCGACACGGCGTATGCGCTCGCCAAACGGTTTTGGCCGGGACCGCTTACGCTGGTTTTAAAGCGTACCGACGCTGTGGCGGACTGCGTCAGCGCCGGACTTGATACCGTTGCCGTTCGGATGCCCTCCCACCCGGTTGCGCGGGAGATCATTCGCGCCTCGGTACCGTTGGCGGCGCCTTCCGCCAACACCTCCGGCGCGCCGAGTCCGACCGAAGCCGGTCATGTCCTGCATGATCTGGACGGCAAAATCGACGCTGTGGTTCTCGGCGACCGCTGTACCGTCGGGGTCGAATCGACCGTTGTTTCATTGGCTGTGACGCCGCCGCGGCTGTTACGCCCGGGCGGTATTTCTGCCGAGCAACTGCGCGAAGTGTTGCCCGACCTTGTGTTGGATCAAGCCATTTTGCATCAACCCGAACCGCATGCCCGCGTGGCTTCTCCGGGCATGAAATATCAGCATTATGCCCCCCAAACCAAGTGCTTTTTGGTGGAGGGGACCGGCGAACAATTTATAGATTATGTAAACCGAAAACCCGCCTGTGCCGCCCTCTGCTTTTCGGAGGAGGCTTCCCGCCTGACCGTGCCGCACCTCGATTACGGCAGGGGTTCTTCGGCTGAGGAATTGGCACAAAATCTCTTTGCCGCTCTGCGCCGGGCGGACGATTTCGGCGTGGCGGAGATCTACATTCACGCGCCGCAAAAAACCGGCGTCGGGTTGGCGGTCTATAACCGCCTCATCCGCGCCGCGGCGTTTCAGGTGATTTCGTTATGAAAAAAACGATTGGATTGACCGGTCCGACCGGAGCCGGCAAAAGTCTTGCCGCCGCCGTAGCGGAAAAAATGGGCGTACAGGTTTTGGACTGCGACCGTTTGGCACGGCAGGCGGTTCTGCCCGGAACGCCGGGATTGGCGGCATTGACGGCGGTCTTTGGCAAAGAAATACTATTGCCCGACGGTACCTTGAACCGCAAGGAAACGGCACGGCGGGCATTCTGCGATCCGGCGCATACCGCGTTGCTAAACCGAACCCTTTTGCCGCATATCATTCCGTTGGTGGAAGCCGCCCGCACCACCGACCGGGTGCTTCTGGACGCCCCGACCCTGTTTGAAAGCGGACTGGACGCCGAATGCGACGCCGTGGTGGCGGTATTGGCGGCACGAGAGCTTCGCCGGACACGGATCATGGAACGCGACGGCTTGACCGCAGACGAAGCGGAATTGCGGATTCACGCCGGAAAAACGGATACCTTCTATACCGAGCGGACATCCTATATACTGCACAACAACGGCGATACCGAAACCTTTTTAACCGAGGCGGCGTCGCTGTTCAAAAAATTATACGGAGGAAACTAATATGGCTGAAGAAAAGAGCGCGGCAGAGCAACTGCGCGAACAACTGTGCAACACACGAAAGAACGGACGGCTGACCGCCGATGACGAGACCCTGGCGACGGCTGACCGCTACTGCGAGGGATACAAGCAATTTATCAACACCGCCAAAACCGAGCGCGAAGCGGCGGCGGCGGCGGTTCGTTTGGCGGAAGCCAAAGGCTTTGTACCCTTTGAAATCGGCAAAAAATACGAAAGCGGCGACAAGGTTTACTTCAACAATCGCGGCAAAACGGTCGCCTTTGCCGTGATCGGTACCGAGCCGATCGAAAACGGCTTCAACATTACGGCGGCGCACATTGATTCGCCCCGTTTGGACTTAAAACCCAATCCGCTTTATGAGGAGTTGGAATTGGGTCTTTTCAAGACCCATTACTACGGCGGTATCCGCAAATATCAGTGGCCGACCGTGCCGCTGGCACTGCACGGTGTTTTTGTGAAGAAGGACGGCACCGTGATCCCGGTCACGCTCGGCGAGGCGGCAGACGAGCCGAAATTTGTCGTCAATGACCTGTTGCCGCATTTAGCGGCTGAGCAGAGCAAACGCCCCCTGTCCGAAGGCATTCGCGGAGAAGAGTTGAATGTACTGGTCGGCAGTCATCCTTTCCGGGAGGATAAGGGCAGTGAATTGGTAAAGCTGAATATTTTGAAGCTGCTGAACGAAAAATACGGCGTTTGCGAGGAGGATTTCCTCTCGGCGGAATTAGAACTGGTTCCCGCCTTCCCCGCCTGCGATATCGGATTTGACCGCAGTTTGATCGGCGGATACGGTCAGGACGATCGCGTCTGCGCCTATCCTGCTTTGACGGCGATCCTGGCGGTCGAGAAACCCAAGCGCACCGCGCTTGCCATTCTGACCGATAAAGAAGAAATCGGCTCGGTCGGCAACACGGGATTAAGTTCCTCTTTTCTGCGTTATATTGCGGGCGATCTTGCGGCGATTCAGCACGCCGATCCGACGGTTGCCCTCCGGCATTCCCGTTGCCTTTCCGCCGATGTAAACGCCGGCATGGATCCCACCTTCCAGGATGTTTTTGAGCGCCGCAACGCCTCCAAACTGAACTACGGCGTCGTGGTCACCAAATACACCGGCGCACGCGGCAAATCCTCCACTTCAGACGCTTCGGCGGAATATATGGCAGAGGTACGCGAGCTGTTGGATCGCACCGGTATTATTTGGCAGACCGGCGAGCTCGGCAAGGTGGATATCGGCGGCGGCGGTACCGTAGCGATGTTTATCGCCGACCTTGGCGTGGATGTCGTTGACCTTGGCGTACCGGTGCTCTCCATGCATGCGCCTTTTGAAACCACCGCCAAATTAGATGTCTATATGTGCTACCGCGCCATGTTTGAGTTTATGAAATAATGCACCTTTTAACCTGTCCCGAATATACTGTTATTGACCTTTTGCCGACGCATGCCGGCGAAACGGTCAATTTGTTACGGGATGTGGAGAAATGAACTATCAACCTTGTACCGGCGGAAACACCCCGTGCGAACAGAGACGCACCGGCTCCTGCTGTTTGGCATGGATCACCGCGGCTTTGGCGGCGTTGACTCTTCTTGCCGCAGGCATTTTAATCGGTTCTGCCATTACGGCAACCGTCACCGAAAACCTGGCGGCATTTATCGTCCTCACGGTCGTACTGGCAGTCGTTACCCTGGCGTTTTTGACCATGGCGCTTTGCCGTAAAAACCGTTGTTGCCTCGGTTCGTAACCTCATACGGTAGCTTTTTCGTCACCTCAATAAAAAAAGGACTTCGGTTTTGCCGAAGTCCTTTTGTTCTGTCATATCAGACAAATTCTTTGAGCAGTTGTTCGCGGGAACGGGCGCTTAAATAGACGGGCGGGATATCCAACAGGGTGCGACAGCCGCTTTGTCCCTCTTGCTGCATCCGCACCGCGGCGCGTGCGCACGCCAGCAAAATGCTTCCCGTAAATTCGGGGTTGGAATCCAGGGTCAGTTTGTATTCCACGGTATGACGGTGTTCCCCGTCTTTGCCCGTCACGCCGCTGCGAATGACGGCGCCGCCGTGCGGAAATTCACCGTGATCGCGCAATAACTCTTCTTCCGTAATAAAGTGTACGGTCGTATGATAATCGGCAAAATAGTTGGGCATGGTCACAATGCTTTCGCGGATTTTTTCAAGATCCGCACCCGGTTTTGCCACCACAAAGCACTCGCGTTCGTGCTTTTGCGCGGTCGTCAATTCGGGACATTCTCCGCGCTGTACCGCCGCAAGCGCTTCGGCGACCGGCACGGTATACTGCCGTGCGTCCAGTACGCCCTCGATCCGCCGAATAGCGTCCGAATGACCTTGACTGATTCCTTTGCCCCAAAAAGTATAGCTTTTGCCTGCCGGCAGAACGGCGTCGCCGTAAAAACGCGCCAAGCTGAACATGCCGGGATCCCAACCGCAGGAAATGACGCTGATTTTCCCCGCCTGCCGCGCGACGGCGTCGACCGCGGCAAAATGCGCCGGGATATTAGCATGGGTATCAAAACTGTCTACCGTGTTAAACAAAGCCGTAAACTGCGGCGTTTGTTTCGGCAGATCGGTCGCACTGCCGCCGCAAAGGATCAGCACATCAATTTTATCGGTCCATGCGGCAATGTCCTCGGTCGATACGACCGCGACCCCTGCCGTTTCGACCGAAACCGTCGCCGGGTCTCTTCTGGTAAATACCGCGGCAAGGTGCATATCCGGATTTTGCCCGAAAGCATACTCCACCCCGCGTCCCACATTACCGTATCCTAAAATTCCAACTTCAATACTCATCTCATTTCCTCCTTGAAACCATTTTTAAATGCAAATATAATACCACAATCTCTGTTGAAAAGTCAATCTTTTTTGCCGAAAACTCTTGAAAACAAGGCAAAAAGAAGATATAATAAGATGATTATGAAAGGGTGAACGTTATGAAATATAACGAAATGTCGCGGCAACAGCTGGAGCAGGAATTTGCCACGGTGAAAAAAGAATACGAACAGTTTTTCGATTTACATCTTTCGCTCGACATGTCGCGCGGCAAACCGGGTTTTGAAAACGCCGATTTAAGCGAAGATCTGTCCTGTGCGGTGAATCGCGAAACAGGCTATAAAAACGCCGACGGCACCGATTGCCGGAACTACGGCGGCTTGGACGGCTTGACGGAATTAAAGCAATTGTTCGGTGCGATTTTGGGCGTACCGTCGACCCAGGTCATTGTCGGCGGAAACTCTTCCCTGAACCTGATGTTTGATACGATTGCACAAGCCATGACGCACGGCGTCTGCGGCGGCAAACCGTGGTTCACCGAAGAAAAACGCAAGTTTTTATGCCCGGCACCCGGCTATGACCGCCATTTCGGCGTTACCGAATATTTCGGATTTGAATTGGTTACCGTTCCGATGACCGACGAAGGTCCCGATATGGACGCCGTGGAAGAATGGGTAAAGGATCCAACGGTCAAGGGAATTTGGTGTGTACCGAAATACTCGAATCCCGAAGGACTTACATACAGCGACGCCGTGGTTCGCCGTATGGCGGCATTGCGGCCGGCGGCAAGCGATTTCCGCGTATTTTGGGATAACGCCTATGCGGTTCATGATCTGTACGAGCAAGGAGACAGCTTGTTGGATTTCTATGCCGAATGCGAAAGGGCGGGCAATCCCGATTTGTGCCTGCTGTTCACCTCGACCTCAAAGATCACCTTCCCCGGTGCCGGCGTGGCGGCGGTGGCGGCAAGTCCCGCCAATATATCTTGGCTGAAAAACCGTATGACCTATCAGACCATCGGTCCGGATAAGATCAATCAACTGCGCCATGCGCGGATCCTGCGAAACATGGACGATGTTTGCGCGCAGATGAAGCGGCACGCCGCCCTTCTCCGCCCGAAATTCGACTGTGTTTTGGCGGAAATGGATCGGCAGTTGGCGGATCCGGGCATTGCCCGCTGGTCGAAACCGAAGGGCGGCTATTTTATCAGTCTGTATGTCCCAAACGGGTGTGCCCAACGGGTTTGGAAGCTTTGCGCCGATGTCGGGATGGTCCTGACCAAATCGGGCGCGACCTACCCCTACGGCAAGGATCCAGACGATGCCAATCTGCGCATCGCGCCCTCTTTCCCGCCGGTCGAAGAGATCGCCCGCGCCGCCGAGGTTTTGTGCGTCGCCGTCCGGTATGCCGCTTTAGAACAGCTTTTGTCGTAAATCGACGGCTTTTCCGCGGATATTGATTGACTTTTTGTGTGTTATAAGCTATAATACTGTTTAAGTGGGCGCCGTTTGCCCGCAGGAAGCAACAAAGAAAAATTGGAGGATTTGCCAATGAAGTCCAAAAGAACAGGCAAGCCGGTTTTTTTTGTGGTTTTCATCTTGATTCTCGCTTTGACCTACACGGCGTTTTTCGGAATTGAAGACTACTACGGCGATACCAGAAAGGTTTATTTAAAAGGGGCTGAAGATATCCGCTGGGGTATTGATATCAGCGGCGGTGTGGAAGCTGTTTTTTCTCCGGATAAAGAGGGCGTTAAAATCACCGACGACGATATGGAATCAGCCAAAGCCATTATCGAAACCCGTTTGGTAAACCAAAACATTACCGATTATGAGGTTTATACCGACGCTGCCAACCATCAGATCATTGTCCGTTTCCCGTGGGCGGCGGATGAAAGTAA
Source organism: Clostridia bacterium (assembly GCA_017524165.1). Taxonomy (GTDB): domain Bacteria; phylum Bacillota; class Clostridia; order Oscillospirales; family Acutalibacteraceae; genus UBA737. The sequence continues at coordinate 79,442 of JAFWUH010000050.1, forward strand.
TTTTGACGCGCAGGCGGCTGTACAGGAATTGGGCGAGACCGCACTGCTTTCGTTCTGCCGCAACGAGGATAAGAACGATGTGATTTTAAGCGGTTCTGCCGATATCAAACGCGCAACGGCGGGCGTAAACGAAAACAACGCCTATGTCGTTTATTTGGAATTTACCGATGCCGGTACCTCTAAATTTGCCGAGGCAACGACCGCGTTAGCGGCATCGGGCGGTAAGATTTCCATCTGGATGGATGAAACCGAAATTTCCGCACCGACCGTTAAAACCGCCATCTTGAACGGCAACGCCTACATCGACGGTATGGCGAATGCCGAGGAAGCTAAAAGCCTTGCCAACAAGATTAATGCCGGTTCTTTGCCGTTTGCCTTAACGGTTGATGACAGCAAATTACAGATTGTTTCGCCGTCTTTAGGCTCAAATGCGTTGGATGTTATGTTGATCGCCGGCGCGATCGCCTTTGGTGTGATAGCGCTGTTGATGCTTTTACGCTACCGCCTGCACGGTCTGATCGCCGTCTTTGCCCTGTTGGGACAGTTGGCGGGTTCCATCGCCTGCATTTCGGGATTCTTTCCCAAGGCGGCAAGCTTCACCTTGACCATTCCGGGTATTGCCGGTATCATCCTGTCGATCGGCGTCGGCGTAGACTGTAATGTTATTGCCGCCGAGCGTATTCGCGACGAATTCAAAAAGGGCAAGACCATTGATGGCGCGATCGACAGCGGTTTCCGCAATTCCTTAAGCGCTATTATCGACGGTAATGTCACCATCGTGATCGTTTCCCTCGTCTTGATGGGCGCTTTCGGTACACCGGACAGCTTCATGGCGAAAATCTTCTCGCCGCTGATGTCCTTGTTCGGCGCCTCCATCACCGGCTCGATCTACTCGTTCGGTTACACCCTGCTTGTCGGTGTTATCTTCAACCTCATTATGGGCGTTCTTGCTTCCAAATGGATGCTCAAGAGTATTTCTCAATTTAAGTTCCTGAGAAAACCTTGGTTGTATGGAGGGAAGAAAAATGGCTAATAAAACAATCCAAACCAATAAAGTTTTCCGTGTTTCGTTGATCGTTTATATCGCGATTTTCGTAATCGGTATTATCATGTGTTTCTTCGGCATTAAGTTGGACATCAATTTCTCCGGCGGTACCAGAATCACCTATTCTTATACCGGCGATGTTAAAGAAGCTGATTTCGACGCAACCGTTAAGGAATTCATTCAACAGGACTACAAATTAACGCAAAACACCTCCTTGGCCGGCGATGCCAAGACCTACACCATTAACCTGATCGGTCGCAAGGCGCTGGACGCTGATGTGCAGGAAAATGTCACCAAAGCCTTGGAAGAAAAATTCAAAGACAATAAAATCGAACTTTACGATTCCACCTCGGTCAGCCCGACCGTTGCCGGCACCTTCTTCTTGAAGAGTATGGTCGCCGTAATTTTGACCGCCGTTTTCGTGGTCATTTATGTCGGATTCCGTTTCCGTAAGATCGGCGGTATCTCGGCGGCGTTGACCGCCCTGTGCGCGTTGGTTTTCGATGTGTTGGTTTCTTTCTTCGTCTGCGTGATTTTCCGTTTGCAGATTGATTCCAACTACATCGCCGTTGTGTTGACCTTGCTCGGTTATTCCCTGAACGACACCATTGTGGTGTATGACCGCGTTCGTGAAAACAACAAGCTGTACCCGCAATTGACGGTCGGTGAGCTGATGGATCGCAGTATTTCGGGCGTTATTTCAAGAAATATCGTGACCACCGTGACCACCGTGTTGGCGGTACTGACGATCATTGTCGTTTCCGAACTGTACGGGCTTTCCTCGTTGCGCACCTTTGCGATCCCGATGGTATTTGGATTGCTTTCCGGTTGTATTTCTTCGATGTTTGTTGCCGGTCCGTTGTGGGTGCTGTGGAAAAACCGCAAAGCCAAAAAAGAACAAAAATAAAAAGCCAAAGAGGACAGCGATGTCCTCTTTGTTGTTTTAAGGAGTATTGCTATGATCGAACTAAAAAACGACGCTATCCACGCATGGATCAGCGAGACCGGCGCCGAACTGCGCCGTTTGACCTTAGACGGGGTAGATCAGCTTTGGAACGGCGACGCGAAGTTTTGGACGGGCGTTTCACCGGTGCTGTTTCCGCTTTGCAGCGGTATGCCGGGAAACATCTACACCCTTGGCGGAAAAGAGTATACCATCGGTAAGCACGGCTTTGCGCGCAATATGGAATTTCAGGTCGTGGAGCGCGGCTGTCGTTCGGTTTCCCTGCGATTGACCGATACCCCCGAAACGCTGAAACAGTATCCGTGGCATTTTGCCTTAACCGTCACCTTCCGGTTGCACGGCAGACGGCTGGATGTTACCTATACCGTAGAAAACAAGACGGATCGCATCATGTACTTTTCGGAGGGGTCGCACGAGGCGTATGCCTGCCCGGAGGGCATTGAAGAATATGATGTTATTTTTGAAAAGGAAGAGACGGTCGGCATCCATGAAATTGACGGCGTTCGCATGAAATCCGAAACGATTCCGATGTTATATCAATCCCGCGTATTCCCGCTTTATGAAAAATATTTTGTGACCGACGCCTTGATTTTTAACGATTTGCAGTCGCGGCGCGCAACCCTGCGGCATCGCCCGACCGGGCGCGCAATCACGGTGGATTTCCCCGGTTGTGATTACTTCTTGATTTGGCACAAGCCCAATGCTCCCTATATCTGTTTGGAGCCGTGGTGCGGCATTTGCGGCACCGTTGGCGACGGTATTGCCATCGAAGAAAAAGAGGGTATTCTGCAATTAGGCGCTAACGGCACCTACGAACGCACCCATTCGATTCAGTTTTGATTGGTTTAGGACATTAAAAAACCGCGTATCTCCGACAATCGGAAATACGCGGTTATTCTTTTACGCTTAATCGTGCTTTTTAAAGCCGCGGCGCTCTCTGCCGCGTTTACGGTCACCATGCGGTGCGCGGCGGGAGTCCTCCTCGCCGTCATCCTCTACCACGGCGCCGTTGATTTCCACCAACGCGTCTCTGCGGGGGAGGTTGATGCGTCCCTGATCGTCAATTTCGGTAACCTTGACCATGACCTGATCGCCGACCGCGACAACATCCTCTACCTTGTCCACGCGTTTGACATCCAGCTTGGAAATATGAACCAAGCCTTCCTTGCCGGGTGCAATTTCGACAAACGCGCCAAAGGTCATCAGGCGGGTAACCTTGCCGCTGTAGATGGCGCCGATTTCGGGATCGTTGGCAATGAGGTCGATAATGTCAATCGCCTGTTTTGCCTTGTCGATATCCAAGCCGGCAACATAAACATGACCGTCTTCTTCAATGGTGATTTCGCAGGAGCATTGCTCTTGAATGGACTGAATGATTTTGCCCTGCTTACCGATAACATCACCGATTTTATCCGGATTGATCACGGTGGTCAACATTTTCGGTGCGTATTTCGACAACTCGGCACGCGGCGCCGGAATACACTTGAGCATAACCTCGTCCAAAATATAATCTCTGGCTTTATGGGTTTTTGCAAAAGCCTCTTTAATGATTTCAGGCGTTAAGCCGTGTACTTTCAAATCCATCTGAATGGCGGTAATACCCTTATGGGTACCGGCAACCTTAAAGTCCATATCGCCGTAGAAATCTTCCAGACCTTGAATATCCACCATGGTCATGAAATCGCCGTAGACCCCTTGGTCTCCGGTAATCAAGCCGCAGGAGATACCGGCAACCGGCGCCTTGATTGGCACGCCGGCAGCCATCAGCGCTAAGGTCGAACCGCAAATAGAGCCCTGCGAGGTTGAACCATTAGAGGACAACACCTCCGAAACCACACGGATGGCATAGGGGAACTCTTCCACGCTCGGGATCACCGGCACCAATGCACGCTCCGCCAAAGCGCCGTGACCGATTTCACGACGGCCGGGGCCGCGGGAGGGCTTGGTTTCACCGACCGAGAAGGACGGGAAGTTATAGTGATGAATATAACGCTTGGAGGTGTCTTCGTCCAAACCGTCTAATTTCTGCGCCTCGCTCATCGGCGCCAGTGTAGCAACCGACAAAACCTGCGTCTGACCGCGCGTGAACATACCGGAACCGTGCGCACGCGGCAACAAATCAACCTCGGCGGCTAACGGACGGATCTCATCAATGCCACGACCGTCCACACGCTTGTGCTCGTTTTTCAGCCAATCGCGGACGATATGCTTCTGGATCAGGTACATGATTTCGTCCAGCTTCGCCTCATTGCCTTCAAATTGAGCATCATATTTTTCATGAACCGCGTTATAGATGGGCAGTAATGCCGCGTCGCGAACATTTTTATCATCGGTATCCAGCGCTTTTTTAACATCTTCAATGCAGAACGCTTCAATTTCGTTAAAGATCACCGGATCGGGGTTGCTGGACTCAAATTCAAACTTTTTCTTGCCGATTTCGGCAACAATACCGTTAATAAAAGCAACGATTTCCTGATTGACCTTATGCCCCGCCATAATGCAGTCAAACATCACATCATCCGGGATCTCGTTACCGCCCGCCTCGATCATCGCAACCAGATCGGCGGTTGAGGAAACGGTCAGGGACAAATCGGTCTTTTCCCGCTGTGCCAAGGTCGGGTTAATGACGATTTCGCCGTCTACCAAGCCGACCGAGGTGCTGGCGATCGGGCCGTCCCACGGAATATCCGAAACGGCGATTGCGGCGGAAACACCGATCGCGGCGGTGATTTCGGGTGAGCAATCGGGGTCAACCGACATTACGGTCGCCACGACCGAACAATCATTGCGCATATCCTTCGGGAACAGCGGACGAATCGGGCGGTCGATACAACGCGACGAAAGGATCGCCTTTTCACTTGCGCGACCCTCGCGGCGCTGGAACGAACCGGGGAACCGACCAACCGAATACATTTTTTCCTCAAAATCAACCGAAAGCGGGAAGAAATCAATCCCCTCGCGCGGTTTTGCGGAAGCCGTTACGGTACAAAGCACGCAGGTCTCGCCATAGGACGCCATGAACGCGGCGCTTGCCAACTGTGCCATTTTGCCGGTTTCCAGTTTAAACGGACGGCCGGCAATGGTGGTTTCATAAACCTTGTAGTTTTCAAACATTCTTTTTTCTCCTTTTTCTCTCGAAGCCGTTCACGGTTAGCAATAAATCCGACATCGCCCTTGAGCGCGGTGCCCGATTTACCGCTAAAGCGAAACAGCTTCTTTTTTAGATACTGCGTATCACGAATTTACAATAAAGCAGACCGAACCAAAGCCCGGTCTGCTTTTCTTGTGCTTACTTACGGATACCGAGACGCTTAATGACAGCGCGATATCTCTCAATGTCGTTCTTTTGCAGGTAAGCCAACAGGTTTCTTCTGTGACCGACCATTTTCAGAAGACCGCGGTGCGAGTGGTTATCCTTCGGATGCTGACGCAAATGTTCGTTCAACTCGTTAATACGGGTATGAAGCAAAGCGATCTGAACCTCCGGAGAGCCGGTATCGCCCTCATGAACAGCATATTCAGCAATGATCTGCTGTTTTTGTTCCTTTGTCATGTTTCTTCACTCCTTTTTTATTTTCGCCGTTATCCGCGCAAAAGGTCCAAGAGTGTTCCGCCATGCGGCAGACGCCAAAAGCGCAGAAAACGGTAGCTTACATATTATACCACGGTTCTTTCAAAAAGTAAAGCTTAATTTTTTCTTTTCTTTCCGGTTGAAGAAAAAACCGGAAAATGGTATAATAATGCTTTAAAGAGAGGTTTTGCAGATGAAATTGATCGTTTGTATCAGTGAAGAAAAAGGGCTTCTGTTTAACGGCCGCCGGCAGAGTCAGGACGCCGTTTTGCGCCAAAAAGTGCTGGCGCTTTCGGGTGGCAGTCTTTTTTTGAACGAATATTCCGCGCGGCAGTTTGCGTCGCAAGAGGGTTTGACGGTGCGGGAAGATTTTTGTGCCGCCGCAGGGCAAGACGATTTCTGCTTTTTTGAGGGCGAAACCGTGCCGCTGGCGCAGGCCGACGAATTATATTTGTTCTGCTGGAACCGGCGGTATCCCGCCGACAGTTTTTTGGACTGGCAGACGGTCGAAAACGATTTTGAACCGGTTCATACCGAAAACTTTGCCGGTTCTTCCCACGACAAAATCACGCTGACGGTTTATCGCAGAAAAGGAGGTTCCGCCCGATGAAAGAAAAGCAATCTTCCGCTGCCCGTTCCTTTCTGCCGCTGCTCGCCGCGCTGATTTTTATTGTTGCTTATCTGGTAATCCGCGGCGGTCTTTGGCAAAAAGAGGAACAACCCTCGCCCGATTCTTCCGCCGTCGGCACCGCCTCTTCCCAGCCGACCGGCGCCGACAGTCTTGCCGACATTCCGCCCTACAGCGGATCGCCCTATGCGGTGCTGTGCAACAATGTGCCGAATTTTTCGGCAGAGGAACTGAAAACAAAAGGGTTTGAATCGTACAGCGCGCTGGACGAACTCGGTCGGTGCGGCGGTGCGGTTGCCTGCTGTGGGCGTGAGATCATGCCGAAAAAAGGTGAAAAACGCGGCAGCATCAGCCAAATCAAACCGACCGGATGGGTTCAGGCGTTTTATGATAATGTATCGGGCAAAAGCTTATACAACCGCTGTCATTTAATCGGCTGGCAACTCTCGGCGGAAAACGCCAACAAACAAAATCTCATTACCGGTACCCGCTACCTGAACGAAACCGGCATGTTACCCTTTGAAAATATGATTGCCGACTATATCCGCGAAACAAACAACCATGTCGCCTATCGCGTTACCCCGATCTTTGCGGGCGACAACCTCGTTGCCGACGGGGTGGAAATGGAGGCGCAATCGGTTGAAGATGACGGCGAAGGCATCTGTTTCCATGTCTTTTGCTATAATGTTCAGCCCGGAATCGTCATTGATTACCGAACGGGACAAAGTCATGCTGAAAAATGAAACTGATCCCGCTTGCCGACGGGCAAGCGGGATCTTTCTATTCATTTATATATTCTTTTTCCGCACCAAGCGCTCGTTGTTGCGCGATCCGTTCCGGAAGATTCAACGCTTCCAGCGCGGCTTTTGTCTCGGCAAAGCCGGGTTCCACGCGCAGTAAAAAATCCCGGTAATAATCAGCGTTTTTGCCGCCGTGGATTTCAATTAAATACTCCGCACAAAGATCGTTGCGATACAAGCTGTCCGTCGTCGCATGCGGCAGATCTTTAAAATAGGCGTCGGTCAAGTGCCGCAATTCGGCATTGGTCAACGGCACCGTCTCGCCAAACCATTCTGCGTCTTGCTCCTCTGGGGTATACTGTTGCCACAGGGCGACATATTCCCCGGCACCCACCGCGTCAATCTCTTTTTTCAGTTGTTGGATGCGTTCCGGACTGCGATAAATCGCCAACAGTTTTTGCTCGATCGCCGAATTTTGCCCAACGGTATATTCGCGTTCCATGGTACGATTGCCTTTTAATTGATAGGATATCGTCAAAGAAATCGGCACATCTTCTTCTGCCGGCGTCAAGTCTTCCAACTGCTCGACCACTGCGCCGTGCAACGCCAACACCGCTTCGGGAGATACCTGCGCTTGTTCAAATCCCGGAAGACTTACCTCTGCCGAAACGATATCCTTTTGTTTCGGCAGACGGGTCTCGTACCCGAAGCCGCCGGATGCAACGACTACCGTTGTCGCCGCCAAAAAGAGTACCGCAATGCCGCCGATCACAAAGGACTGCTTCAGCATTTTAAAGCCACGGTTGGTCACGGCGCCGTACGCCACCGCAAAGAGCAATCCGCCGATGACGGCGAAGACCCAAAACGGCGCGTCCATTTCCTCTTGCGAGAAGATCATGCCCACGACAAAGGCGCCGATGTTGGCGGCAACCAAACCGCAAAGGATCGGCATAAACCGGAAGGCATAGGAACCGCCCGAAGCCTCGGTCGGACGGCGCTTGAACAGGACGGCGGTCAGGAGGATCGACCCGACCGTCCATACGCCCCATTCGATAAAGCAACGGATCGGCACCGAAGAAAGCGTACAAGGTGTGGCGCCCGAAATAAATCTTACCAATATTTCTCCCGCCAAAAAAATCGGCGAGATCCGCGACATGACGGCGGTCATCGTGTTTTCGGACGAGGTAAATCCAATCAGGAAATTCTCGCAAAGCAGATGATAGAACAAAACCAAAATCAGCACGCCGGCATTGATGCCGATAAACGAAACCAACAGATCAAACACACTGCCTGCCGCCGTGAAAAAGATCAAACTGAAGCAACCGAACAGCAACACGCACGCCGCGATCAGCAAAAAACCGAGCAGGAATCCGCCGACGCCGGAAACCCCGGTAACCAGGTGCACGACTACCATTACGGCACTGCTGACTGTAATAGGAATCATGGTGAGCATAAACCCTGCCGCCGCGCGGGAAAACAGTAACGAACCGCGCGTCAGCGGTAACGCGAAAAAGACATCGCCTGCGCGTTTGGTATACAAAAAGCTAAAATGGATGAAATTGAACAGAAAAATCATCATCCCGCCGACAACGGCGTTGATCGACAGTACAACCTGATCCAACTCGTGAACATGATTCATTAGTTCGTTTTTACCCATTTCGTCGATGGATCTCAGCATAAAACCCGGGCTGATCAGCAAAAGTCCGATGGTCAGCAACGCCAGCAGTCCGATATTCTTACGCAGGGTAACGGCGATCATTTTTATCGTTTCGCGTGTTTTAATGGAGAATGTTTTTGACATCATAACCGGTTACCTCCAATTCATAAACAAACATTTCTTCAAGTGACGGCGCTACGCTCTCCAAAAAGACCGGATCAAACCGCTTGAAATATTCGAGGATCTCCTCCTCATCTCCGCGAATGACCATCTGCAGCAACGAGCCGGTGCGGTCGCATTTCAATACATTCAATCCGTCAAACGCCGATTCCTCCGGCACACCGCGGAACGCCGCCTGCACCTTGTGCAAACCGCCCTTTAACCGCTCGGTTTCATCGTTAAAGAGCATTTTTCCGTCGTGGATCAGCGCCACATGGTCGCACAAATCTTCCAGTTCCCGAAGATTGTGAGAAGCAATGACCGTGGTCATGCCGCGATTTTCCACCCCGTCCATGATCAAGTTGGCTAAAACACGGCGCATGACGACATCCAAACCGTCAAAAGCCTCATCCATCAACAGATACTGCGGTTCGGTGGCGAGCAGCAACATCAGCGCCGCCTGCCGTTGTTGTCCTTTGGACATCGCCGTAAGCCGTTTTCTGGCGTCCAACGGAAAAACGCTTTGCAGCTGCCGGAAGGTTTCCGCGTTAAAATTCGGATAAAGAGAGCTGTAAAACCGCGACATTTCGGCAAGGGTGGATTGCGGTAAAAAGTAGGGGGTGTCCCCTAAAAAGGCAATTTTGGATTTCAGCATCGGATGATCAAAGGTTTCGATGCCGTCGATCCCGATACTGCCCGAATCGGCGCGATATACGCCGGAAATCAGACGCAAAAGGGTGGATTTCCCCGACCCGTTAGAGCCAACCAACCCGCAAACGGCGCCCTCTTCCATCTCAAATGAAACATTATCAAACGCCACACGGTCGCCAAACCGTTTGGTAAGATTTCTTGCCGTGATCATGTTGTTTCCTCCTTCAACACCAAAGTTACAAGGTCTTCCTGCGAGAGTCCCAGCGATTTTGCGGTCCTGACCGCCGCCGTAAAATCGGTCTCGGCTTTTTGCCGTACCGCATCGTGCGCGCGTTCATCGTCCGACAAAAAAGAGCCTTTGCCCTTGACCGAATAGATGATGCCTGCATTTTCCAGTATGGCATACGCCTTTTGCACCGTGTTCGGATTGACCGACAGCTGTGACGCCAACGCCCGAACCGACGGCAATTGATCGCCGCCCTTCATCAGCCCCAACGCCTTTAGCTGAATGAACCGGTTGACCACCTGTTCGCAGATGGATTGACCGCTTTTATAATCTAACTGAATCATGCCCGCTCCCTCCTTTTTGTTGTGTACCAATTGAATTAGTACAGTTATTATACACGGTGATTGCTCTCTTGTCAAGCGGTTTTGGAAAATTTTTTCTTTTCCGCAAAAAAAGACCTTTCTCCTCCGCGAACGGAAAAGAAAGGTCCTTTAAAATTCGTTTTCTTACATCAAACTGCGATAAATCGCTTCAATATCCTCCACGCTGGTTTCTCTCGGATTGCCCGGACGGCAAGCGTCATTATAGGCGTCGACGGACATCTGGTGAATATCCTCTTCCTTGGCAACGCCCTTTAGCGAGAGAACAATGCCGACATCCTCCGCCAGCTTGGCAACGGCGTCAATAGCGGCGTTGCGGTATTCTTCCTGACTCATGGCGTCGACATTTTGAACGCCCATGGCTTTAGCAATGTCGCGATATTTTTCGCCGGTCGCCGGTGCATTATATGCCATAACAGCCGGCAACAGGGTGGCGCATGCCTTTCCATGCGGCATATCATAGTATGCCGAGAGGGTGTGTGCCATCGAGTGATCCACGCCCAGTCCGACATTGGAGAAGCCCATCCCGGCAACATATTGACCGAGCGCCATGCCGGTCCTGCCCTCTGGGGTGTTGTTGACGGCGTCACGCAGAGAGCGCGCAATGATTTCAATGGCTTTCAGATGGAACATATCCGAAAGCTCCCACGCGCCCTTGGTGATATAGCCTTCGATCGCATGGGTCAAGGCGTCCATACCGGTCGCGGCGGTCAGCGATTTGGGCATCGACGCCATCATGTCGGGATCGACGACGGCGACGATCGGAATATCGTGCGCGTCCACGCAAACGAATTTTCTCTTCTTCTCCACATCGGTGATCACATAGTTAATGGTGACTTCCGCCGCGGTACCTGCCGTGGTCGGAACGGCAATGATCGGCACCGCCGGATTCTTGGTCGGCGCTACGCCCTCCAACGAGCGAACATCAGCAAACTCCGGATTTGCAATAATGATGCCGATGGCTTTCGCGGTATCCATCGAAGAACCGCCGCCGACGGCAACAATGCAATCGCAAGCCGACGCCTGAAAGACTTCCACGCCGTGCTTCACATTTTCAATGGTCGGATTCGGCTTAATATCCGAATAAACCACATAAGGAATCCCCGCCTTTTCCAGCAGATCGGTCACCTTTGCGGTGATACCGAACTGCACCAAGTCGGGATCGGAAGCAACAAAGACCTTATTGAATCCGCGGCTCTTTACCTCGTCCGGAATGGCGGCAATCGCCCTGGCGCCGTGATAGGATGTTTCGTTCAGCATAAATTTGTTCATGATAATAACCTCCTCTTAATATTTATTATGTCGCGCCTGCGCGCAATCATGAAACAACAAAATTATCTTTGGAAGAACTTCTGCAAAGTTTTATTCTCCCCGAGTACAAAAAGGGACATTTCCTGCGTTAAAACGGTATCGGGCGTAAAAAACATATTAAATTTCCCGTCGGTCTTCATACCGAGAATATTTAAGTTGTGTTTGCGGCGAATATCCAGCTCGGCAAGCGTATGCCCCACCCAGTTTTTCGGCACATTGACCTCCAACACGGCAAAGCCCTCCTCCAGCTCGAAAAAGTCCAAAACATGTTCCGCGCTGTAACGAATGGCTGTCCATTTGCCCATCTGCCGTTCGGGGTACACGATATCGTCGGCGCCGTTGCGCAAAAGAAATTTTGCGTGAACATCCCGATCGGCGCGCGAAACCACAAACTGTGCGCCCAATTCCTTCAACAGGGAGGTCGTCTCCAGCGAGCTTTGAAAATCATTCCGGATGGTAACGATACAAAGATCGTAGTTATCCACCCCCAGCGACTTCAAAAAAGCCGGGTTGGTACTGTCTCCGATCTGCGCGTTGGTGACCAACGGCAAGACCTCATTCACGCGTTCCTCATTGCGGTCTACCGCCATGATCTCGTGTCCCAACGCGTTGAGTTGTGCGGCAATGTGTTTGCCGAATCTGCCCAATCCGATCAACAAAACTGTCTTCATGTTTTTTCTCCTTTGAATTTATCAGCCAACCGTAATTTTTTCCTGCGGCAATTTGGAAACATTGTTGACGGTGCGGAAAAAGGTTGCGTAGATCATGGTCAAGCCGCCGACTCTGCCAAAAAACATCAACAACATCAGCACCGTTTGCGAGAGAACGCCCAACCCCGGTGTAATGCCGAGGGTCAACCCCACCGTACCGACCGCCGACGCCGTTTCAAACAAACAGGTGGTGAACGGTAAATGCTCGGCAAGACTTAAAATGACCGCGCCGCCGAAGCAGAGCGAAAAATAAAGCGTTAACACGGCGGCGGCGTTTTTAATGACCTCCGGCGCGATACGCCGACCGAATGCTTCCGCGTCGGCCTTGCGGCGAAAAACCGAAAAGGAGCTGATCAGCAAGACCGCCAGCGTAGTGGTTTTCATGCCGCCCGCCGTGGAGCCGGGCGAGCCGCCGATCAGCATGAGCAGCATCATGATGCCTTTCCCGCTGCCGCTCATAGCGTTTAAATCGACCGTGTTGAATCCCGCCGTACGCGGTGTAATTGCTTGAAAAAGCGCGGTCAGGATTCGCCTGCCAACCGGCAAGTCCGAAAAATCCACCCAAAAGAAGAAAAGGAAGGGCAGAACGATCAACAACGCCGTGGTCACCAAAACGACCTTGCTTTGCAACCGATACCGCTTAAAGCGGAATATGTGGGCACAGAAATCTCTCCAGGTCAAAAAGCCAAGTCCGCCGAAAAAGATCAGCAACATCACCGGAATATTGAGCGCCGGACTTGCCTGAAACGAGATCAGGGACTGAAACGGCGCCGCGCGGGTACCCATCAGGTCAAATCCCGCGTTGCAAAACGCCGAAATTGAAGTAAACACCGCCATCCAAATCCCCTTGGCGCCGAAGCGCGAACAAAAAACCGGCAACAGGCAAACAATGCCAACGGTTTCAATCAGAAAAGTCAGCTTGTAGATAAATAAAATATGGCGTACAATGCCGCCGACCTCAGGTGCGGCAACCGCTTCCTGTAGGGTGCTCCGCTGCATCAGACCGATCCGCCTGCCCGAAAGCAACGCAATCGACGCGGCAGCGCTGACCACGCCGAGCCCGCCGATTTGAATCAACAACAAAATAACCGTCTGCCCGAACGACGACCAGTAAGAGGCGGTGTCCCGCACGACTAATCCGGTCACACAAGCGGCGGATGTGGCGGTAAACAACGCCTCGTTGAACGGCGTGACCCTGCCGTTTTGCGCGGAAAAAGGAAGCATCAGAAGAAGCGCTCCCAGCAAGATCACGCCGGCAAAACCCAAAATAATGATTTGAAAAGAAGAGAGTCCCCGCCATCGTGTTTTTTCCAGCGGCATTTCCCTTTCCTCCTTTTCTGTTTCGTTTCTTATTCTCCCAGTGCAATGCGGTCAATCGCGGCTAATTCCTCCGCTGTAAAGCGCGTATTTTCCAACGCTTTGATATTGTCGAGAATTTGTTCGGGTTTCGACGCACCGAACAAAACGGCGGTGACGATTCCGTCGCGCAAAATCCAACTGAGCGCCATCTGCGAAAGCGTTTGCCCGCGGGAAAGCGCCAGTTCGTTCAGCGCCCTGATTTTTTCCAGCTTCTTTTCGGAAAGGGAAGCTTCGGTCAGGAACCGTCCGTCGGTCTTTATGCGACTGTCGGCGGGAACGCCCTTTAAATAACGGTCGGAAAGCAACCCCTGCGCCAAGGGCGAAAAGGCAATAATGCCCTTTTTCAGTCGGTGGGAGGTTTCTTTCAGTCCGTTCCGTTCAATCGTGCGATCAAAGATAGAATAGGCGTTTTGATTGATAATAAACGGCACATGATATTCTTGTAACAGTGCGGCGGCTTTTTCCAGCTGTTCTCCGTTGTAGTTGGAAAGACCGATATAAAGCGCCTTGCCCGAACGAACGATATCGGCAAGTGCCAGCATGGTTTCTTCCAACGGCGTGTTGGGGTCGGGACGGTGATGATAAAAAATATCAACATAGTCGAGTCCCAGCCGCTTCAGACTGGCGTTCAGACTGGCGTTCAGATATTTGCGACTGCCCCATTCGCCGTAAGGACCGGGCCACATATAGTATCCTGCTTTGGTGCTGATGATCAGCTCATCCCGCCAGGCGCCCAAGTCCCGGCGGAGGATCTCGCCGAAATTCGATTCCGCACTGCCGGCGTCCGGACCGTAGTTGTTGGCAATATCAAAATGGGTGATGCCGTTGTCAAACGCCGTAAAGCACATCTGCCGCATGGTTTCAAAGCACCCGGTATCGCCGAAATTATGCCACAAGCCCAGACAGGCGCCCGGCAACTTTAAGCCGCTTTCGCCACAGCGGTTGTAGGTCATTGAATCATATCTTTGAGGAGCCGGTTGATACATTACAAGTTCATCCTTTCAACTTTCCTATTTATTTTTTTATTATACCAAAACCCGGCAGAAACCGCAAGGAACAAAATAAAAATCAGCGCATTTTTTCTCTGCGCGGATCATTGACTCTCTTGCGATCTTCCGTTATAATGAAAAAAAGATTTTATCAGAAAGGACGGTTTTTTATGGCTGAACCGACCATTGCCGCCATTGCAACCCCTTTGGGAGAGGGCGGCATCGGCGTGATCCGCGTTTCGGGCGCTGACGCCATTTCGATTGCCGACCGCTGTTTTCGCGCCTATTCGGGGCAACCGCTTTCCGCGCTCAAGGGTTATCAAGCCGCCTACGGTCAGGTCATTGACGGGGATCTCGTGTTGGACGACGCGGTCGCACTGGTATTTCACGCGCCGAAAAGCTTTACCGGCGAAAACACGGTGGAGATTTCGGTTCACGGCGGGCGCATGATGGTGCAAAGTGTTTTGCGGCAGGTCTTTGCCTGCGGCGCCGCCCCTGCGGCGGCGGGCGAATTTACCAAGCGCGCCTTTTTAAACGGCAAAATAGACCTTGCCGACGCCGAAAGCATTATGGGTCTTATTTCGGCAAAGAACGAAGCGGCGCTGCGCATATCGCGCGCGGCGCACGGCGGACGCATTCGCCGCGAAACCGACCGTATCGTTTCCCTTTTGTTGCAGACCGCCGCCAGTCTTGCGGCGTACGCCGATTATCCTGACGAAGAGATTCCGGAGCTTTCTCCCGAAAACTTCGGCAATTTACTGCAAACGGTTTGCGACAGCTGTCAAAAAATGCTTTCGACCTATGACGCCGGTCGACTGATCCGTGAAGGCATTCGCTGTGCGATCGTCGGCAAACCGAATGTCGGAAAATCCACCCTGATGAATCTGCTTTGCGGTCAAGACCGTTCAATCGTGACCGATATTGCCGGCACCACCCGCGATGTGGTGGAGGAGACCGTGACGGTCGGCGATGTCACGCTTGTTTTAGCAGATACCGCCGGGATCCACGAAACCGACGAGCCGGTAGAACGGCTTGGGGTAGATCTGGCGCTTCGGCGGGCGCAAAACGCCGACCTGATTTTAGCCGTTTTTGACGGTTCCAAGCCGTTAGACGAGGACGATCTGCGGCTGATTGAACGCGTGCGCGAACAGCAAACCTTGTTTTTATGGAATAAATCCGACCTTGCTTCCCTGCCGGTACCGTCGGTTTTAGACGGTTGCCCGGTGCTGTCCCTTTCGGCACAGACCGGAAACGGCGCGGAAGCCTTAGCCGAAAAAATCGCGCAGACCGTTCACACCGCCGGGTTGGATCCCGACGCCGCCGTTTTGATCAGCGAACGCCAGCGCGCCTGCGTGCAAACCGCATTGGATTCTGCCGGGCAGGCACTTGCCGGTCTGCAAGCCGGCTTGACGCTCGACGCAGTCGGCGTTTGCGTGGATGACGCCCTGGCGGCGCTGTTGGCGTTGACCGGACAACGAGTGACCAACGAGGTGACCGACGAGGTTTTCCGCCGGTTTTGCGTTGGAAAATAATGTCCGTTTTTTTCCATTTGTTTTTACAAATAAAAAATCCCTTTTTGCCGATACTAACGGTAGAAAGGGAGGGAAAATCATGCAAAACAATTCTTCAATGAACTTTGTGAAAGGGTTGGGTGCCGGGATGTTGGCGGGCGCCGCCGCCGTTACGGTCGGCAAAATTCTGCTTCAGGATCGCCACAGCGTTGCCAAAGGGTCTTCTAAAATGGTCAAGGCTATCGGCGAGTTTGTCGACGGTGTGCAGACGGTTTTTCACTAAATCAAAAGACGGTTGTCTCTCTTCTTTCAGAGAAACAACCGTTTTCTTTTTTTAAAACCCGCGACCGGCACCGCCGCCGCCGAACGAACCGCCGCCGCCGGAAAAGCCGCCGAATCCGCCGCCGCCAAACGGCCCGATAAACGGACCGAAAAAGATACCGCGCCGGCGGGAGAGCCACACAGCCAGCACAACCAGGACGAGCAATACCGCCCACGAAATCGCAACCTCTTGCACGCTGGGTACTTCTTCGTCATCTTGTAACTGATCGGCAGGAACATACCCTTCTTCGGGTTGCATACCGCTTTCCAAATAGACCTCATTCACGATGGCTCTATAAAGCGCCGTCATTCCGGCGGAAAAACGGTCCTCCCTCAAATCCGGCAGGGCATAGTGATCGATCAGCCGTCCGGTTTTGCTGTCCGGCAATCCGCCTTCCAAGCCGTACCCGACAGCTACATAAATCTGCCGTTCCTCTTCGGCAAGCAACAGCACCACGCCGTTGTCCTTCTCCGCGTCACCAACGCCCCATTTTCTGCCGAGCTCCAGCGCATAATCCGCCGGCTCTTTCCCGTCCAGCGTTTCGACCGTTACCGCCACGACCTGTGCCGTCGTCTTCTCCTGAAGCTGAACCCCGGCGTTATAGATCGTCTGTTCATCCGCTTCTGCCAGCAAATCGGCAAAGTCGTTGACAAAAAACCGCTCGGTCGGTTCCGGATACGGATCCTTTGCTTCCCCGCATCCGGACAACAACAGCAACGAAAGCGTTACCGCCGTGATCAGCAAACACGCAAGAATGCGATGAACTTTTTTGGTATTCCTCATCGGTTATTCAAAAGATACCTTCGGTACTTCGTTAGACGCCGCGTCATTTTCAAAATAGTCGGCTTTATGGAATCCAAACAAACCGGCAACGATATTCCCCGGGAATTTTTGAATCGCAACATTGTATTCCTGCGCGGCTTTGTTATAATCCTGCCGGGCGCGGGCGATCCGGTTTTCGGTTCCCGCCAGCTCATCCTGCAAAGCAACATACTGCTCGTTGGCTTTCAGATCGGGATACGCCTCGGTCACGGCGTTGACCCAAACGCTGATCGCCTTGTTTAAATCGTCCGCCGCTTTTTGCGTTTCGGCAACCGACGACGCCTTGGCGACAGCCGCGCGCGCCTCGGTCACGGCGGTCAGGGTCTTCTGCTCGTAATCTGAATAGCCCTTCACCGTTTGCACGAAGTTCGGAATCAAGTCCGCACGGCGCTGTAACTGATTGTGGATATTCGACTGCGATTCGGAAACGATTTCGCGTTGGTTGACAAATCCGTTATATGCCGGAATGGTCATGAGCGCCAAAAGAAGAATCACAACCCCGGCAACGATCAATATTTTTATCGTTTTACCCATAAAATCTCGCCTCATTTCAAATAGATGTGTCTATTATAACTGATTTCTTTGTATTTTTCCACCTTTTTTTCAAATTCTTAAAAAATTTTTTTCGTAGAAAAACCGCGCGGTTGATTTTATCGCTTTCCTGTGCTAAACTAAAAAAAACGGTTTTTTAGAACCCGTGCTTTTCAAAGGAAAAAAATCATGAAAGATTCCAACTGGACACTGAAAGACAGCCGCCCGCTCGGCGAAATGGTAGCCCCCCTGCTCTCGTGGTACCGACAAAATCAACGCATCCTGCCGTGGCGCGAAAATACCGATCCCTACCGGGTATGGATTTCGGAAATCATGCTGCAACAAACCCGTGTGGACACCGTGATCCCCTACTATCTGCGCTTTTTGGCGGCATTACCCGACATCCGCTCCTTGGCGGAAGCTCCGGAAGAACAGCTGCTGAAGCTGTGGGAGGGTCTTGGCTATTATTCGCGGGTACGCAATTTGCAGCGCGCCGCAAAACAGATTGTCGAACGCCACGGCGGCGTTTTCCCCTCCGGCTTTGACGAGGTGCGCCGTCTGACCGGCATCGGCGATTATACCGCGGGCGCCATCTGCTCAATTGCCTTTTCACAACCCACGCCGGCGGTGGACGGCAATGTGTTGCGCGTCATTTCAAGATTATGCAAAAATCCTTATGACATCAAAGAAGCGACCACCAAAAAGCAGGTGACCGAACAACTGGCAAAAATCTACCCGGACGAGGGTCGCGGTGATTTTACCCAAAGCCTGATGGAGCTGGGCGCAATCGTTTGCCTGCCTAACGGCGCGCCGCTGTGCGACCGCTGTCCGCTGAAAGCGCTCTGCGCGGCGGCGGACGACGATCCGACACAGTATCCCATCGTGCCGCCGAAACCGGTCAAAAAGATTGTCCCGATGACCGTCTTTTGTCTCCGCCACGGTGACCGCTTTGCCGTGCGCAAACGCCCCCAAAACGGTTTGTTGGCAGGACTTTGGGAACTGCCGAACCTCGACGGCACCCTTTCGGAAAAAGCCGTTTCCGACTATCTGCAAGCACACAGCATTCACGGCACGGTCGAAGCCAAACCGCGAAAAAAGAAGCACATTTTCACCCATATTGAATGGCAAATGCTTTGTTACGATATTGTCTGCGCGGAGGAATCGCCCGAATTTTGCTGGGTGACCGCCGATGAGATCGCTCTGCCGACCGCCTTTAAAAAATTAATAAAATAATGTCTGCTGAACCTGCAACCCAAAAGACCGTGACAGAAACCTCCGTCACGGTCTTCCCTTTTAATACGCTTTGCCCCAATAGAGCATTTTATCCGTCTTTTTTCCGCAACAAACACAGGTATCGGCAATTTTTTCCTGCTCAAACGGAATACAACGAGCGGAAACACCGGCTTCCTCTTTGAGCCGATCCTCACAGGCGCGGTCCCCGCACCACATTGCCCGAATAAAGCCGGGTTTGTTCTCGGCGATTTCTTTCATTTCTGCCAAATCATGTGCGTCAAAGGTCATGTTTTCCCGGCGTTCCAACAGGACAGGGAACCGTCCGAGACTGCTGAAATAGTCCACACAATGCTCCAAGCACCACAACATATAGGTTAAAATATATGTCGAAAACGCCTATATAGTGTAGGTTGCTTTTGAAAAGCGACTTTTTCAGTGGTTTCGAACCATCCCCTGTCCTATTTTCAAATTTGCGAAAAATATTATACCTTATCTGTCCCGTCCCTATCAAATTTTCCCTTTTCTTGAAGGACACACAACCCAAAAGGAGCTACTAATGATAATGCAATAATTGGTGTGAACCGATATCTTGTCTGAATTTCCACAAAAATAAACATAACATAATAAGCAATAACAATCGCTTGCAATAATAAATACCCTTGTTTTTGTACAAAATCTTCTCTCTTCTTTTTTAAACCATACGCACCCAATAAAATAAAAAAGCTATAAATAAATTTATCCAAGCACATAAAAAAATTAATTATTAATTTCCAAAAAACGGAGTCACTAGGTAAATTTCCCCAACCAATCGTTGTATCAATGCTTCCCCACATTTTTGTCATTTTGCGAATATAAAACATTATCCAATCAAAGATATTCATATCTTTCGTCATTTCCTGCATAATTACTTTAAACGCTTTCCCTTTTTCTTGTGTGGAAAGATCAAGAATGTACGCATAATCCGTATTGTATATTCCATCATGATTCGGATTTAATCCGACAACAAGCGGCCAATATAATGATGTGCCTTTTTTGCTTTTTAAAGTTAACCCGCATAACCAGACTATGATCTGATAAACAACTTTCATTCCAAAGAAACCCATCCACATTAAAAAAACTCCAAATAAAACTTCCGCCAAGCTACGATAATCTTTTTCTCCTAAAAATTTAATAACCAAATATGCACTAACACACGATAATGCAAGAATCGGCAAATTTCCGTCCGTTTTAAATTGCGCAGATATTTTCGATATTACTCCAATCAAAAAGAAATTACCTAACTTTTTCCATATTTTCCCCTTTGTTTGAAATAATTCCCATAATATAATGGATAAATAAATAATTAAAGCCAAAAAAAGGCCAACAAAAATATAACTATACAAAATCCCTATACTTAAAAAAGAGGATGGCAAAAACATATAAAAACAAGAAATAATTAATGCAACCGTGATATCCTTATTCAAACGATTGACAACAAGATAAATAAGGTAAGCGGTTATCACACTCCATAATACATTAAACAAATATAATGCTCGAACGGTTTTAAAAATATTTAAAACTAAAGCTTCATACAATACCAATAGCCATTGCCCTGTATGGATTTCAAAATACGAAGTCTTCGCCCAAGACAAGTTCCCCATGGCCATTTGTCTTGCCGCTTCATAACACTTATTCATATCTGATCGAATGTCAAAATCAAAAGCAATTGCATAAACTATTTTTAAGATAATACCTAAAACAAAAATGCCCCATAACAATTTCTGATTTTCAAAAACTCTTTTTTTATACAAAATGTAAAGCAACAAAACCATACCAATAGCAAATGCCATAAAATCAATTCCCTGAACCCCACCGTTTGTCAGGTATCCGAGAATACAAAAAGCGCTTAAGCTAATCATAATCACAACAAAAATACAAAATACGCTTTGATAAATAATCTGTTCACTTTTTTTAAAAAATCTATTCATTTCCCTCTCCTTTTTAATATTAAAAAATTTTTTAATATTATAATATATATGTCATATTTGTAAAAAGAAATATAAGTTGATTTCTGCGTGTCTTCCTTGGAACTATTCTGCAGGACAGGGGACGGTTTGAGACTGCTGAAATAGTCCACACAATGCTCCAAGCACCACAACATATAGGTTAAAATATATGTCGAAAACGCATATATAGTGTAGGTTGCTTTTGAAAAGCGACTTTTTCAGTGGTTTCGGACAGTCCTGTCCCCCGTCCTACCCTGAACTGTTATCGAATCTGGATCGTTATCCTTCCATAAGGCCGAAAGCAATCACACCGAGGGAGATGTATGTCAACATAGAGGCAAAGAGCCTGCCTCTTCTGGTTTTGACGCGGAACAGCAGAAAAACGATGCTGTAGATCAGACCGCAGCCACCTGCAGCCAGTGAAGCGCCGATGTACCATGCATGTTGATCCACCATGGACGCGACAAACGGATAGGTGCCCTCCATCACGTAATGTCCCATCCAGTTGAACGCAAACGAGAGAAGCATACACCAAACGCCCCAGTCAAAGCTGTGGTGCTTTTTGCCGTAAATCAGCAACAGGATGAACAAACATGCGATCGGTAAGGTCGTTACGCTTTCAAGCGGAACAAAATGGATCCCGCCCACCGAATAATGCCATGAGATTTCACCGATGACCTGCCACAGCAGGATCCCTGCCGCAAACCCGAAAAGCGAAGACGCGTAGTGCTTGTCTTTTTTCGCCGCTCGTGACGCGATAAACGTAAAAACGAACCATAGCGCCAGCGCGACGACGCCGAACGCCAGCCTGCCGACCATGGGCTTGGTCTGTTCTTCTCCGACCATGGCAAGCTCTTCGATCATAGGGCCAAGCATCTTCAGCAGTCTGAAAGGCATGATGCACAGGACCAATATCAAAAACTCCGCGAGCAGAGGCAGAAAATACTCAAAAAGAAGTTCCCTCCGCGTGCTACGGATATGCATGCTGTAGTTCTCAAATGCTTTCATTTTCACACTTTCTCCTGTTTTCAGAATGGCATATTCGGGCAGGACAGGGGGCGGTTCTATGTCCTGTATTGATCCCGGCGAACCGAAGATTATCGAAAACTCCAAAAGCCGGTGCCTGTCTCCGGATTAAATTGCCGGCGGATAATACCTCCTACAACCGGTCTTAGTTCAATTTCAGCAGTATATAATACCGTGATTGATTGGATATGCCCTGCCGCAACACAGTGCTGATCACCGTGTTTATAGGAAAACACAGCGTGTGTATGATGATAAAGTCCTTTCTGATCATCCGTAACTATGTTTCCCGAAAGAGACACAAGTTCCAACATCCCGCAAAGCGTTTGTGTTTCAAATGTTTTGGTTTCCGGCAAAAAGGTCTGAACCTGTGCTTCGCTGCATCCGCCGATCCCGCTGTAGACAGCTGAAAAAATCTGCTCTTTTTTGCAGACATTCAGGATGCATCCAATAATTTCATCGCCTTTGTCCATCCGAATATATACGGTATCGCCATATTTCCTATAATCCATGATATCTCACCTTTGTTAATCTCTATTATTTAAAGAACCTTTTTGACCGTAGCTTTGAAAAAAGTAAAAACAGATAGACCAGAATAAGCAAAGCTGCTATAACCACTCCGATAATAATGGATATGGTACTGTCAAGGCACAATCCCTCATCGGCTACAAGAATATAAGTCGTGCTGACAGCGGTCATAAATGTTGCGGGCAACGCGGTTACGAGAGAGCCGAAACGGTATTTGCCCTTTTTCAAAAGGTATGCCGTCATAACCCAAAGCGCTATCATGGCAAGTGTTTGATTGCTCCAAGAAAAATAACGCCAAACGGTTTGAAAGCCATCGTTATTAACAATGGAAACCCATGTTAAAAATCCGCCGACCGCCAAAAGAGGTATGGTGATTTTAAGTCGGTTTTTAAGATTTTTTGGTCAAGTTTAAAAGTTTCCGCCAGAATAAGCCTTGCGCTTCTAAATGCCGTGTCGCCCGATGTTATGGGACATATTATTACTCCCGCCACGGCTATAATTCCACCAAAAGCACCAAGCACACCGGTTGAAATTTCGTAAACAACATTGGAAGCGCCGCCGGCAAGAGCCTCATTTAAAGCCTGCGTTGTGCCGTAAAAAGCAACGCCTGCCGCCGCCCAAATAAGTGCTATAACAGATTCACTGATCATAGCCCCATAAAAGACCTTTCTGCCTGCCTTTTCTGATGTGATACATTTTGCAATCATAGGCGATTGAGTTGCGTGAAAGCCTGAAACCGCACCACAAGCAACCGTGATAAACATATACGGCCAAACGGGAGTTCCCTTTGGATGAAGGTTTGAAAGGCTTATTTCGGGTATTGTATATTCTCCAACCAAAAACAAAATACCGCCGATTACAGTGACCGCCATAACCATCAGTAAAACACCGAACACAGGATATAATTTACCGATAAGCTTATCAATAGGAAGCAATGTTGCAAGCAGATAATAAACAATAATTACTACCGTCCAAAATGTACCGTTCATCCAAGCGGGGGGTCAGTTTATCTAAAAGTTCCGCCGGGCTTGTAACAAAAACTGTACCGCAAAGCACCAGCAAAATCACCGAAAAAATACGCATGACAACCTTAACCGATTTGCCGAGATATTCGCCCGAAAGATCTGCAATAGATGCCCCATTATGGCGTAGGCTTACCATACCGCACATATAGTCATGAACTGCGCCGCCAAAAATGGCACCTAAAACAATCCACAAGAACACAACCGGCCCGAACACCGCACCCAAAAGCGCGCCAAAAATCGGTCCTGTTCCGGCTATGTTTAAAATTTGAATTAAAAACGCTTTCCAGGGTTTCATTGGCACAAAGTCCACACCATCGTTTAATCTTTCCGCCGGTGTTGGTCTTGTATCGGGGGAAAATATTTTTTCTGTAATCTTTCCGTAAACAAAGTAACCTAAAATTAAAACGGCAATCGAAATAAATAATAAAATCATTTTTTCACCTATTATATATTTTTTTATTCACTTTAAAAATACGGTCGACGAATATAGATAGCCCCAACATAGATTGCAACTGATTTCATGCAGGACAAAATCGTTCTGCCTTTATACTTAAACCGTGTTTTATGCTACTGATTAATATATTAATAAACAACCTCAAAGATCGTGACAGAAACCTCCGTCACGGTCTTCCCTTTTAATACGCTTTGCCCCAATAGAGCATTTTGTCCGCCTTTTTCCCGCAACAAACACAGGTGTCGGCGATTTTTTCCTGCTCAAACGGAATACAACGGGAAGAAACGCCGGCTTCCTCTTTGAGCCGATCCTCACAAGCGCGATCCCCGCACCACATTGCCCGAATAAAGCCGGGTTTGTTCTCGGCGATTTCTTTCATTTCTGCCAAATCATGTGCGTCAAAGGTCATGTTTTCCCGGCGTTCCAACGCGCGGTCATACAAACCGTTTTGCACCGCCGCCAACAATTCCGGTATTTTCTGCGCCAACTCGTCAAGCGAAACCACCGTTTTTTCGCGGTTATCGCGGCGCACCAAAACACAGCTGTTATTTTCAATGTCGCGCGGGCCGATTTCCAAACGAAGCGGCACGCCCTTCATTTCATATTCCGCAAACTTCCAACCGGGAGACTGCTCGCCCAAGTCCAGCTTGACGCGGCAAACAGACTTTAACTGCTCGAAAATTTCGGTTGCCTTTTCGGTCACGCCCTCTTTGTGGGAAGCGATCGGGATCACAACGACCTGAATCGGCGCAATGGCGGGCGGCAAAACCAAACCGTTATCGTCGCCGTGCGTCATAATGACCGCACCGATCAATCGGGTCGTAGTTCCCCAAGAAGTCTGAAACGGATGGATCAAATTATTTTCTTTATCGGTATATCCTACTTCAAACGCCCGGGAAAAACCGTCGCCGAAATAGTGGGAAGTGCCGCTCTGCAAAGCTTTGCCGTCATGCATCAACGCCTCAATGGTATAGGTCGCTTCGGCGCCGGCAAACCGCTCTTTTTCAGTTTTTTGCCCCTTGACCACCGGCATTGCCAAGCATTGCTCGGCAAAATCAGCATAAATGTTCAGCATTTGCACCGTCTCGGCTTTGGCTTCCTCGGCGGTAGCGTGCAGGGTATGTCCCTCCTGCCACAAAAACTCGCGCGAACGCAGGAACGGGCGGGTCGTCTTTTCCCACCGCACCACACTGCACCATTGATTATACAGTTTCGGCAAATCACGGTAGGAGTGCACGATATTTTTAAAGTGGTCGCAAAACAGCGTCTCGCTGGTCGGGCGAACGCAAAGCCGCTCTTCCAGTTTTTCCTCCCCGCCGTGCGTGACCCACGCAACCTCCGGTGCAAAGCCCTCGACATGATCTTTTTCTTTCTGCAACAGACTTTCCGGAATAAAAAGCGGCATATAGACATTTTCATGTCCCGTCGCCTTAAAACGGTCGTCCATCAAGCGCTGAATATTTTCCCAAATCGCATACCCATACGGGCGGATGATCATACATCCTTTGACCGAAGCATAGTCGATCAACTCTGCTTTCAGGCAAACATCGGTATACCATTTTGCGAAATCATCCTCCATCGAAGTGATTTCTTTTACCATTTTTTCGTTTTTCGCCACAAAATTCACCACATTTTTCAGTTTATAAACATCTTTATTATAACAAAGCCCTTTTCTTTTTTCAACCGTTTTCCATCTGAAAGAAAAAAAATTAAAAAGCCTATTGACAAACCGCGTTTTAGAACATATTATTTGATTAGCGAACTTTTCCATTAGGAGGAACAAAAATGATTTTTGAAAAAATTGCAACGCTTTTGGCAGATTAATTGGATGTCGATCCGGACGATCTGACCCCGGAAACCCGCATTATTGAGGATCTGGGTGCCGACAGTCTGGATGTCGTGGAATTGCTGATGGCGGCAGAAGATGAATTTGAGGTTGAAATTCCGGACGAGAGCATTGAAGGAATGAAAACCATCGGCGATGTGGTCAACTACATTCAAAACAATGTTGAGTAAAGACAAAATTCCCGCCTAAACAGCGGGAATTTATTTTGCCAATAAAAAACCGAAGGTACCGTTTGATACCTTCGGTTTTTTTGCTATGTTTATTCAGCAGCAATTGCTTCTACCGGACAACCGGCGGCACAAGCTCCGCAATCACAGCACTTATCTGCATCAATCTCGAAATGCTCTGCCCCCTCGGCAATCGCCTCACACGGACAACCGGCGGCGCAGGCTCCGCAGCTGATACAAGCGTCGGAAATTTTATATGCCATTCTCAAACACCCCCAATACACTTTAAGATGCCGTTTTGACATCTTCTATATTGTAACAAGGTTTCACGAAAAAAGCAATAGAAAAATTTGCAATTACCGTCAATCTTTTTTGGTTTGTTTTTTCGCATCCGGATTCTTTTGTCCGCCGCCTTCTTCTTTCTGTTTGTTTGGACGGCGCGAAAGCATTTTTACCCGGTCGCGATGTGTTTTCATCGGAATCGCGTCGGCGTCCTTGCGCTGAACGATCAGATTGCCCGAAAGCGGGTTGGCGTCGACCACGGTGCAAACACCGTCATCGGTCTGAACCGTTGCGCCGACCGGCGGCGTGATCGAACGGAGATAGTCATAGGCGTTCTGTTCGTATTTCAAACAGCACATCAACCGACCGCAGCTGCCCGAAATCTTGGTGGGGTTGAGGGAAAGTCCCTGCTCCTTTGCCATTTTGATGGAAACCGGTTGAAAATCATCCAAAAACTGCTTACAGCAATACGGCTGACCGCAAATGCCGATCCCGCCGAGCATTCTCGCCTCGTCGCGCACCCCGATTTGCCGCAATTCGATACGGGTATGGAATTGAGAAGCTAACACCTTGACCAATTCCCGGAAATCAACGCGCCCGTCTGCCGTAAAGAAAAAGGTGATTTTTGCCCGATCAAAGGCATATTCCGCGCTGACCAGCTTCATTTCCAATCCGCACTCTGCCACCTTTTCTTCACAGATGCGCAGTGCTTCCGCCTCTTTTTGACGGTTTTCTTCGACCTGCTGAAGATCCCGGCGGTTGGCTTTGCGTACCACCTGCTTTAGCGGCGAAACGATCGTTTCTTCCTCCACCGGATGATTGGCTTTGCTCACTCTGCCGAAGCCGAGTCCGTTTGCCGTTTCGACAATGACCCTGTCGCCGATTTGATAGGTTTGACCGTTCGGATCAAAATAATATCCGCGGCCCTCCTCTTTAAATTTTACTGAAATAACTTCTGTCATTATAGTCTCCCTGTTTGTTACCGGTTCCTTTCGGCAGTCATCTTGCAGACCAAAGCCGAAAAAAGCAACGGTAAATTGATATTTGTTTTTAACAGACCCAACGAACGGTATATTTCCTCGTTGAGCGCTGTTAATAATCGTAATTCCGTGCGGTTGTTTATGCGCCGACGCATCTCGGTCGCCGCTTCCTCCCGGATCGTGTGAAAAAGCAGTTCCGTTGCGCCGCGATCCTTTTCAAACGGTTTTAACACGGTCAATAGGGCGTAAGCGTCTCCTGCGAACAATAAGCGCAAAAACTCGGCGGCGGCAACGACCGTTTTATCCTCGGTTCGTTTGCCCAACAAGGTCAGCGCCCGCCCGATCCGGTTGCCTGCGGCGGCAAGCGCTTTTTGAATTTCCTCATCCGACTTTTTGGTGTGCTGTTGCAGATAGCCGAACGCCTCCTCGGTCTTGGGCACCGAGACCGAAAGCACCGTGCACCGCGAAACCACCGTTTCAAGCAACTGCGCTTTACCGGCAGCGATCAGAATAAAGATCACCCCTTCGGGCGGTTCCTCTAAAATTTTTAAGAGCGCATTCTGTGCCTGCTCGTTTAATGTTTCGGCGCGATCAATCAAAAAAACGCGTCGATCTGCCATGTGCGGACGGATCCACGCCTGATTGCGCAGTTCCCTTGCCTGTTTGACCGAAATGTTCTTTTTGTCCTCCTCCGGCGCGATCACCGAAATATCGGGATGATTCCCCGCCTGCGCCAAACGGCAGTGCTTGCAACTGTTGCACGGTTTCCCGGCGTTTCCGTCGCAGACCGCCGCCCGGGCGAGGTAATTCGCCAGCGTATGCCGTCCGGTTTGCATCTCTCCCTCAATCAACATGGCGTGCGGAAAATGGCCGGACGCAATCATTCTTGCCGCTGTTTCTGCCAGCCGTGCGTTACCTACCAACGGGAAGCTCATAAAACAAACCCGATTTTTTTCGCGGCTTTCCGCAGCGTTTTGGTTGCCATGTATGCGGCGCGGTCGGCGCCTTGCCGGAAGTTCTCTTCTAAATACGCCTTATCTTTCATCAGTTGGTCATAGCGTTCGCGAATCGGCGCCAATTCATCAGCGACCACTTCTCCGACCGCCGTTTTAAAGGTTCCGTAACCGCAACCGTCAAACTCGCGTTCGATTTCTTCGGTCGACTTGCCGGTGATCACGCTGTAGATGCCGATCAAATTGGAGATTCCCGCCTTTTCGGGCGCAACCCTTACGACCGCTTCACTGTCGGTCACCGCACGCTTGAATTTACGGATGATCTCCTCCCGAGAATCCAACATGGAAATATAGGCGTTGACATTCTCGTCCGATTTCGACATTTTCTTTTCGGGATCTTGCAGGGACATTACCTTAGCGCCAGCCTTGGCAATATACGGCTCCGGCACCCGGAAGACCTCCCCGTAAAGACCGTTAAACCGGGCCGCGATATCCCGCGCAATCTCCAAATGCTGTTTCTGATCGGCTCCGACCGGCACAAAATCCGGCTGATACAACAAAATATCCGCCGCCATCAGTACCGGATAGGTGAACAGACCGGCGTTGATATTATCCGCGTGCCTTGCCGATTTGTCCTTAAACTGCGTCATCCGGGAAAGCTCTCCAAACTGCGTATAGCAGGACAACAGCCAGCTCAACTGCGTATGCTGCGGTACATGCGACTGTATAAAAACGGTCGATTTTTGCGGATCCAAACCAATGGCAAGCAATAAGGCATACGCCGAATAAATTTGTTGACGGAATTTTGCCGGCTCCTGCCGCACGGTAATGGCGTGCAGATCCGCCACGGCAAAAATGCCCTCGAAATCCTCCTGCATGGCGACCCAGTTTTTCAGCGCACCCAAATAATTGCCAAGCGTGGGGATCCCGCTCGGTTGAATACAGCTTAACGCTCTTTTGCGCGGCTGTTCTGTTTTTTCCGAACACATAAATAATCCATTCCTTTCACGGAAAACAAATCTTTATTCTTGGTTATTGTAACATATTTTTTCGCCGAATACAACAAAAATCCACGCAGTCTCTTTCGGAAAATTTTCGGGGTTGTCTTTCTGTCGAAAAATGATATAATAAGATAGATTTTTATGGTATTAAGAGGTTTGTCCTATGCAAAAAAAGACGCTGATTTTAATTCTTGTTTGTATTGTTTTGTCCATCGCGCTTGCGACAGGGGCAGCATTCCTGTTGGTTCATATTACGAAAAAAGGCCTTTCGGAAGAATCCGCCTCTTCCGGTCCTGAAAGTACCGTATCGGATGTTTCTTCCGCCCTTCCGGTGGTTGCCGAACCGGTTCCGGAGCCGGAAATCGGACTGTCCTTTTCCTCGCCGCAGGACAATACCGTTACCACGACCGACGCGTTTTTCCGTTTTGCCGGCGGTTCCGATCCGGCACAACCGGTTTTGATGAACGGGACTGAAATCGAACGAAACGCCGACGGTTCTTTTTCGTTGGATGTCAATCTTTCGGTCGGGAAAAACGAGTTTACCTTTACCCATAAAGGGCAAACTGTTACCAAAACGATTCAATATCGCTATGTGATCATTCAATCCTATTCACCCCGCGGCAACCAAAGCTTTGAAAGCGGCGCCACCTTCCGCGTCACGGTAAGAGCGCGCGCCGGCAGTGCGGTCTACTCGGAATTTCACGGCGAAACCATTCGTCTGACCCGCACCGAATTGCAGGAAGACGATACCCTGACGCAAAGCGACGATTTTGCCGACTTTATCGGTCAATTTACGCTGCCGGGCGATAACGCCGCCAACCTTTCGCTTGGCAAGGTTTGGGTCTCTGCCAACTATAACGGCTCTACCGAGCGTTTTTCCTCCGGCAATATCACCTGCAAAAAAGCGCAGATCCACATTGTACCGGATGATACGATTCCGCCCAACAATAAAAATTACAATGCCGTCGGTGCCGGCTATATCGCAGAAATCGTCGGCTACACCGCCGAGACTTTTACCACCTCGGACCCGAATCTTTGGTGTCTGCCGACCAATAACTATCTGCCGCAAGGCACGGTAGACTATTGCAGTCCGTCCTTTTTCCGGGAAACCGGCAGCGGTCTTGACTATGCCGTTCTGCGTTGCGGACGAAACGTTTTGCTGGAAAAGAAGGATGTCGGCTCGTCTAAATCGACCGTCACCCGATGCTATGAGGGGATGCTTCCCGACCACAACGAAGTGCATTTACAATCCCTTTCGGTCAACGGGCATCACTCGGTTTTGACCCTAAACACGCTTTGGAAAGCACCCTTCTTCTTTGAATTAAAGGATCAGGGCTTTGCCGATCCGGCTCATCAAAATTACACCTTTTCCAACACAACCTTCTCCTATGTGGATATTACCTTCTGTTATGCAACGGTTTTGGACGGAGAGATTGAAATTCCGGGCGACCATCCGCTGTTCAGCCGCGCCGAAATCATTCCGGGCAACCGCGAACAGATTCTGCGGCTTTACCTCAAAAAAACCGGCGCCTTTTACGGATGGGACGCCAATTATAACGCCCAAGGTCAGCTTTGCTTTTCTTTCCTGAATCCCACCCCTGCCCAATCCGCGAGCAATGCTTACGGCGCGGATCTTTCCGGCATTACGATCCTTTTAGATGTCGGACACGGCGGCGCGGATGGCGGCGCGCCCGCGCTCAATCCCGGTGCCGGGAACGAAGCGGTACAAAATCTGCGGTTAGCGAATCAGATTCGCTCGGAATTGGAAAGTATGGGCGCGACCGTCGTCATGAACCGCACCGACAACACAACCAACATTACTCAACAGGATCGCTGTCGGCAGGTCAAAACGCTGGCGCCCGATCTCGTGCTTTGCATTCATCATAACTCTGCAAATTCCTCTGCCGCAAACGGCTTTGACGCCTACTACTTTGCGCCGTTCTCCAAAAAAGCCGCCGAATCGGTCTATCAGCAGACGCGCAATACGGGACTTTACCAAAAATACGGCTTAAACTGGCATGCCTACTATGTCGGCAGAATGTCCTCCTGCCCCGTCGTGTTAACCGAAAACGGTTATATTTCCAATAGCTACGATTTCCAAAATATTGTCAATGACGCTTCCAGTCGGCAAAAAGCGCAAGCCATTGCCCGCGGCATCGTAAATTATTTCCTTTCCTTAAATTAAGCAAAACAATGATAATTCTTTCGTCAGCAAAGAGCAACGATCCCTACTTTTCCCTTGAACCCGAAAATAGAAAGACAAAACAGGCGTGACCAGTCCGGTCACGCCTGTTTGATTCTTGTTTGAACAAATCCTATTAAGCCCCCAACAACTAAGACATAGAACCGACCCTTGTCCTGTACGATGATGTTTTTCTATTTTATCAATATACATGACAAAATAGTAGCAAAAAATATTAATTACATACTTGACAATTTTTAATACATGTGTTATATTATGTATGGAGGCGATAAAATGATCAAACGAATTTCACAGTGTCCGGCTTGCAACAGCAAATTGCAAATCGTGACATTAAGATGTCAGAATTGTGGGTTAGAACTTCATAATGAATTTAAACCGGATCCTTTTGAAACACTTAATTCGGAGCAATACGAATATTTGATTTCATTTCTTAAAAATCGAGGCAATATGAAATTATTGCAAGCGGAATTAAATATTTCTTATCTTAATGCAAAGAAAAAATTAGACAACTTACTTATGGCATTAGGTTTATTAACCAAAGAAAAAGAAGGTGCAAAAACAATGGAAAACATAGAAATCATTAACACCGAAACATGGAACACGGACAACGCCTCTGCAAAGGCGTCTGATATCATTAAATGCAAATTGAAACAGTGTGGCGGAAAAGCGACGGTCAGCACTTTAGAGGGAAAAATCTATGAAATTATTGCCCTTAAAGACGGGGAAACATTTTTTTGCGAGGCTTTGCCTGTTGATCCCTACGCTTACCGTGTGTTCGATATTATTACAGATTTTCTTATTGATCAGGGTGGAAAAGCACCGAAAGGGAATGCGAGAAATTATAAAGTCGGCGAAGAAAAGTGTGATGAAAATACCGTTGCCGGCATAATAGGAATTTCATATTTCAAGAAATCTTACGGTGAATCAACCTTCGACCCGGTCTTTATAATGGCGGCGATTTTGGAGTGGGCGGGTATTGTTCATAATCTTCGCGGATTTTTAGAACTTACAGAGGAGTATAAAAAGAAGATTTGTTTTTAAGGATTAATCACAATGAATTACAATGAGATTAAAACAAATAGCTATTTGTTTTGCCCGAGGTGCGGCGGCAATCATTTAGAATATCAGATGCGATTGGCGGAGACAAAGGGAAATGCGAATTATTACCATATCCATTCCGGCAAAAGTTGGATTATTCCCTCGTGGCAAAAAACATATAAAAGCGAAAGAAATTACAAGTCGGTGGCTTTATGCAAAGACTGCGGATATTGTTTTGAGCCGTATCCGAAAAAAGGTTTTTTATATTATTTTTTCTGCTTGTTGATACTCCCGCTTGCTTTGGGATATTTATTTTTTACATCAAAATGGTTTAAGATAAATAAAAAACAGTTTTTTAGAATTGCCGGAATTACAGTAGCGGTAGGATTTATTTTGACAATAATTTTATATTTCATTGGAATAAATATTCCCGATCCAACAGTATGAGGTGCGGTTTTCTGCATTTTACATGGGGTGTAATTTTGTCAGGCAGAGCCATCTCGGGTGCTTGGACAGGGGACTGTCCGAAACCACTGAAAAAGTCAAGCAAAGGGCACCCATCCCTGCTTTTCCCTTGAACTCAAAAACAGAAAGACAAAACAGGCGTGGCCGATCCGGTCACGCCTGTTTAATTCTTGTTTGAACAAATCCTGTTAAGCTCCCAACATCAAAGACATAGAACCGACCCCTGTCCTGTTCAGAACCGTCCCCTAGCTTCATTGTCTCTCCTTAATCAAAATATGACGACTTTGTTTCATTTATAACGGCCGCGACCCAAATGTTTTGCTCCTGTTACCCGTTGTGTTGTTCGCTTTTACGGTATTCACGCGGACAGACGCCGCATTTTTGCTTGAATAAGCCGGAAAAATACTTAGCGTCGTGATACCCGACCGCCTGCGCGATCTCGGACACCGTCAGAGCGGTGTCCCGCAGCAATCGCCTGGCAATGCGCATTTTTGTCCTGATCTGGTAATCGTACGGCGACAGTCCGTATTCCCGGCGAAACAGCTTCACGCAATAATCGGGCGAACGGAAAATATGCGCCGATAGTTCCTGATTGCTGACGATGCGGAAGGTCAGGTTATCCAGATAATTTTTCAGTCTAATCGCTTCCGAGGTGTGTTCAAGCCGATTACCGTTCGTTCCCAGCCGGGAGATCACATAAAAGACCAGCGCGCAAAGCTGCTGCTGCAAACTCTCGCTCCCGCTTTCCAAGGCCTTGGCCGCCGCTTCAAACACGGGGCGCAATTCCCGATCCTCAAACAGCCATTCATCCTCTATATGGTACTCCTGCATCAGCGTGACGGGCAGATCGCCCTCAATATTCAAAAAGATTTTTTTCCACGGATTTTCGGCGCCGGACCGGTAGTCGTGGTCTTCCCCGCGTTTGAGAATATAAATCTGATCCTCCCCCACCGGCACGGCGCGCCCGCTGCGCAGGACGGTCCCTTCCCCCGCCAGCACGTATTCCATAACGGTAATATGGGAAGCCGGCCGCACGATCCGGTAACTGCCGTCACAGTAGGAGACCCCCGCCATTTGGATATGGATAGGCAGTGTGACCTCTGACGCGGGAAAAATTTTAATATCTTCTTTCAAATTGTATTCCTCACCTTTTCAATTGCATTATCGGTGTGTTTCGCCTTTTTTTCCCATTATAATACAGTAAATGATAAATCACAATATCGTTTTTTCTTCCCCCTGTTTTGATATAAATAACAGTTGCGAAGGGGTTTCCCGTTTGGGACTGTTGTTGATATGATTTTGTATTTTGATTTGGAGGCCAAGTTTATGAAAATGCGTGTTCCCTATGCGCCGCTGGTTGCCATTGATCCTTATTTTTCTATATGGGCTTATGACGACATCAACGGCCGCTACCCCGACCATTGGACCGGTCGCCGCAACGCCATGCGCGGAACCGTCACCGTTGACGGGAAAAATTATCGCTTCCTCGGCTGGTCGTATGACCAGGTGATCCCTCAGGTATCGTTGGATATGGACGCCTTTTCCACCGTCGCCGTCTTCCGCAACGAGCTGATCGAATTGACGGCCACCTTCACCTCGCCCACGCTGATCACCGATCTTTACTATGCGTCCCGCCCCGTTTCTTACGTCAAAGTGTCGTACAAGAGCGTGGACGGCAAAGATCACAAGGTGTCGGTGCGCCTTTCCTGCAGTGAGGAACTGGTTTTGAACCGGCAGGGAGAAAGCCGCGCCGTATCCCAGCCCGCCGCCATTGAGGGTTGTACCGCCATTCGCATCGGTAACGGAATCCAAAAGGTGCTTTGGCGCGACGGCGATGACCTCCGCATCGACTGGGGCTACTGCTATCTGGCCGTCAAGGGTCAGGGAAAGTGCGACTGGGAGGTATATGACGATCTGTATGCCGTATACGCCGAGACCGAGTTGAATCCCGACACGCTGTTTGCGCTTGGCTATGATGATATCGACAGTATCCTCTACTTCGGCAAGCCGGCCAAGGCCCACTGGAAAAAGGACGGAAAGACCATTGAGCAGGCCATGGCGGAAGCCGTGGCGGAATACGACGCTTTAATGAAAAAGTGCCGGGTCTTTTCCGACAAACTGATCGCCGACGCGACCGAAAAGGGCGGCGAAAAGTACGCTGAACTGTTGACGCTTGCCTACCGTCAGGTCATGGCCGCCCACAAGCTGATCGTGGATGAGAACGGTCAAAACATCTACATTTCCAAGGAGTGCTTCTCCGACGGCTGCGCCGCCACGGTGGACGTGACTTATCCGAGCGCACCCTTATTCCTCTATTATAATTCAGAATTGCTCAAAGCCATGCTGCGCCCGGTGATCCGGTTTGCTCGCAGCGACGATTGGGAGTTTGACTTTGCGCCGCATGACGTCGGTCGCTATCCCTGGGTAGACGGCCAGCGGTATTATCCCCATAAATTAGAGGGGCAGATGCCGGTGGAAGAGTGCGGCAACATGATTATCCTGAGCGAGGCCATCTGCCGCGCTGACGGCAACGCCGAATTTGTAAAGGATTTCATGGATCTGCTCGAACAATGGAAGAATTACCTGGTCAAGTTCGGTCTGGATCCCAAATCTCAGCTTTGCACCGACGACTTCGCCGGTCGCCTGGCCCACAACTGCAACCTCTCTTTGAAGGCCATTATGGGTATGGCGGCGTTCGCCGAGATCTTAAAACGCTTTGGCCGCGAAGCGGAGGCGCAGGACCTAATGGCGAAGACCAAGGAATACGCCCTTTCGTTCTGTGAACGCGCCAAAAACCCGGACGGCAGTTATCGGCTGGCCTTTGACAAGGAAGGCACCTTCAGTTTGAAGTACAACGCCGTTTGGGATAAGATTTGGGGCACCGGTCTGTTCCCCGATGATTTCTATCGCGGCGAGATCGCCCGCTATCGCCAAGAGGCGCTTTGTTTCGGCGTTCCGCTTGACAGCCGCAAGAAGTTTACGAAATCCGACTGGGAGATCTGGGCGGCGTGTCTGGCTGACGACAAGAAAGATTTTGAATATTTGGTTGGCCTTGTGTGGAACGCCTTCCACACCATGCACACCCGCGCCCCCATGCCCGACTGGTATGAGGCGGATATTTCCGAGATGACCCTGTATTCCACCGGCGGATTCCGTCATCGTTCGGTACAGGGTGGTCTGTTTATCAAACTGATGATGGATTGATACGCCCGGTAGCGCGATCCATAATACTAAGCACCTGCCGAAATTGCTTTTGGCAGGTGCGTTTTCAGGACGGGGGACGGTTCTACACAGGACAGGGGACAGTCCTCCGTCCTGCTCTGCTTTTCAGCAGTATAGATGTCCCACACAATTTCCCCGAATGATAAGACCTTCATTTGTTTTCACCCTACGGCAGGATGATGAATTTGCCGTTTGCCCTTTGAGAATCGCTTGCCAGAATTTCCGGTAATTTTTCCAGCGGCTCATAAGCATACACAATGGAGCTGACATCGATTTTTCCGCTGTCGATAAGCTCGAGGGCACGCTTTTGGGTGTAGGGATTTATAAAGGACGCTTTCAAAACGATCTCCTTTTGGAAAATTTCAAACGGCTTTACGGTGATCGTATCGTCGGGTGCTGTCAATCCGAACATCATAACAGTTGAATATTTCCCTGCTATATCGATCGCCTGTTCAATGGTTGCTGTTTTTCCGACACATTCGATGACCGTCGAAATTTTGTCTATATGATTGCTCGCCAAAACGGATTTAACATTCTCGTTTATGGGGTCGATGGTAATATCGGCTCCGAGTTTTTTTGCGATCTCACGCTTGGAAGCGACCGGCTCGATCATGATAAGTTTTCCTGCGCCCGAAAGCTTGGCTAACTGAAGCATTATCATCCCGATCATACCGCCGCCGATGATCACCACCGTATCTCCGCAGGAAATATTGCACATATCGATACCGTGAACACAGCAGGCGACCGGCTCGGTCATTGCCGCCATTTCGTAGGTTGTAGTGTCGGCAATTTTATAAACCTGCGACTGCGGAACGGCGCAGTATTCGGCAAATCCGCCGTTTACGCTTGTTCCGATGCCGATCATCCCTTCGCAAAAATGACCGATCCCGCTCTTGCAATAATAACATTCATTACAAAGTTTATTAGGATCGACGCAAACCCTGTCGCCCGGTTTTATCTCTTTAACTTCCTCGCCCACCGATTCGACGATGCCTGCAAATTCATGCCCGAGAACCGTTCCTGAAGGCGTAGGGAAGCAACCCTTATCCCCCTTGAAAATGTGAACATCGGTTCCGCATATTCCGCAAGCCATAACCTTTATCAGAACTTCGCCTTTTTCAGGCGTCGGTTTTTGGATATCCTCGACCTTCAAATTATTTTCAGAATAGAATACTCCTGCTTTCATTTTTTTACCTCCGTTTATATATTAATGCTTTGCGCATTACGGTTTTTATAATAAAAAATTCTGTCAAAACCTGTTTTTCTTAAAACGTTCAGAGCCGTTTCAAAATGAACCGACGCATTTTTCGATATATGCGCATCAGACCCTAATGTGATAAGTCTTCCGCCCATATCATAATACCGTTGCACGATCGTTTGATCGGGCAAAAAATCATTCAACAAATCAAAAGAAGATGTGTTGATCTCCAGCGCAATTTTCCTTTTGATGATCGTTTCAAGAACTGCGGATATCTGCGCCTCAAACGGCGTAAGATCAATGTCTATCCCATATTTTCCCCTGATATACCGTATAGGGCAATTAAGGTGCGCTAAAATGTCAAAATCTTCCGTTTCAAGCATTGTGATCATATCGTTAAAATAGCAGTCAAGATATTCATATATCTTTTTGTCACTCAAAACCAAAAAATTGATCTTTGAATATGCTATTTCCAAATTGTCACATTTAACACAGTGAACCGAGCCGATAATAACATCATAAGGCACCAGATCGTGGATTTTTTGATACTGTTCGGGGAACCAGAAACCCTCGCTGATCTCAGCGCCCGAAAGTATTTGACACCTGCCGGCATATTTTTCATTCAACGCCTGCACCGTCCGATAGGAGTCAAGGATCGGCGTGAAAACATCATAATCCCGAAAAGAGGCAACATCGCAATGATCGGTCACCGCAAAAATATCAGTGCCTTTTTGAATTTCGGAAAGACACATTTCTTCGATAGGACAGGAAGAATCATGCGAAAATTCCGAATGGGTGTGCATATCTGCGATCATAATGTTTTTCATCATATCAAACCTTTCAAAAGTGCAATTTGACAAATTGATTTTATAATATTATAATAACTAAAACGATCAATTATATCAACTATCGCCGCCAAAAAAGAAAATATGATCGGAAAAACACAGGACAGGGGACAGTCCCCCGTCCTGTGCGCAACATTTCCGAAATTCGTTTTCATTTCCTATAAAGTTATATCCCCGGAAAAGCGAATTTTTCATAATAAAACCCGCGATTTTCACCGTAAACAGGCGTATACTCCAATTCCTCAATTGTTGATATTTCACCTTTGCCGTACGCCTCCAGCAAGGCTTTTTCCGAAAAAAGACGACCGATCGTGGCGTGATATCTCGCTTCAATTCTTTCAAAACCGAAAGGCTTGTTAATCTTCATCCAATTTTCACGGTGAAGCGCCAATAGCTTCGTATAATCCTCTGCCAGCCGACCGAATAGTTGTACATATACCGAAAGATCCGTTCCAGTGCGATATTCCTTTTGCAAATTGGCGTAAATCTGTGCTTTCATTGCCGAAATACGGAAAACCAATTTTGCAAATTCGTTCTCTCCCAAATAAGATGATTCCGCTGCGGCGGAAAATAGTGCTTCATGCTCAGTTTTTGAAAAATCAAGCCCTGTCAGATTATAGAACGCATCACCCCAAATCAGACCTTTTTCTGCAGTTAGCGAATGAAATTTTCCGATTTCTTCTCTTGCCTTAGCAGAGGTTCCACTGATGAGTTCCCCCCATTTTCATGATTTGTTCTTTTGCGGGTTCCGCTTCACTGTAACAATACTCCGAGAAAAAAGCAAAATCGATCAAGCCCCTGAAATAATCGGTTTCGCAACCGTTATCCCCCCACATGGTGGCGATCACATTGCCAACGCCGTTTTCCCGGCAGACTTTAAGCGCCGGCATCATTGTCTTTTCCGTCCGGATATGATCGGGTAAAAACCCGTTCCATGTCCAGATTCCTCCCGCAAATATCATCGGTTTTTGGAGTTCTTTGTGCAGACGCACCATATTGCGATATGCGCCCTCTGTACTGTTATAATAATCCCAATACACCATTTCCACATCAGGAATATTTTCGATCATTTCCTCGGGAAAATGGTAATTACCATCATAATTGTAATAGTCATCGGTCGGGGAATCCAAACGGAAAAACATATCGCTCCACATCATGGGCATGAAATCATATTGCTTGCAAATGTCCGCCACCTTTGCCAAATGGCGCTTCATCAATTCATAGCGATCTTCAAATCCATTTTTCTTCAAATACTGTCCCAGTCCCACATCGTGAGCCTCATCCATCCCGATATGAATACGCTTACTGCGAAACACTTTTCGCATTTTTGCAATTTCCGCCTCGATAAAACGGTAGGTATCCTCACTGTCGCACAAAAGAACATCGGCAGTATCTCTGATTTTGGCGGTTTCCTCTCTCCAAGAAAGATACTGACCCATATGTCCGAGCGTTTGAATGCAGGGTACCACCTCCATATCAAGGGAAGCGGCATAAGCGTCGATTTCCTTTAATTCTTCATCGGTATATGCTCCGCGCAGATATCCGAAATGCGGATAATCCTCAAGCGTATAGGTATCCTCCGTATATAAAAGCAGTTGGTTCGCACCGTATAGCGCTAAACGGTTGATATATTTCTTGACCGCTCCGACACGCATCACGCCCCCGCGCGACATATCCAGCATGGCGCCCAACTTTTCAAACCCCGGAATTTCTCTCAATGAAAATGTTTTTTTTTCGTCGTGAAGCGAAAGCAAAGAAAAAGCACGCAGTTTTTGTGGTGTATTGGCACCGCCTACAACTCTTTTGTTTTTCCGTATTTCAACAAATACGCTGTCACTTTCGATCATTTCAACATCAGCAAAAGACCTCGAGAGGCACCTTTCTGCAAGTTCCCTTATGCTACTATTTGTCATTTAGATTCTTCCTTTCCGATAATCTGGGTAAATGATACGGTCGGGCAGTGATCGCTCATAGCAATCAGTTCAAAACTGTCGATTCCTTTATTCGGCTTGATTGCCACGGTAATTTTCCCCAGGACAGGACAGGGGACAGTCCCCCGTCCTGTGAAATCAGCTGTTTGCGGATTATATTTGGCGCGAACAAACCTTTCAGACCCCCAAAAAACATTCATTGCAAAGTCTTCGGCAAAAATATCGGCGCCGGTCTCTTTGAAAATAGTATGGATATTTTTTTCATGGTAGTCCTCGTCAAAATTCATGGATTTTGACGTTTGAATCATTTCGAGATACCACGGGTCTTCGCCGCGCACCGATCGTGAATACCGTTGGTTATTTTCCGGCGTGTTCTTGACTAGGGTCATATGACCGACGGCAAAAATTTTATCAAAATCTTTTTCCAAAACCGGCGAAAGAAAATCATCCAAATCACCAAGTAAAACATCACAGTCGCAATGACCCCAATAATCATATCCGGCCAACAATTCTGCAAACAGCACACCGAACATCGGACGGTAATCGTTAATTTTATACGGAACAGGCAAAACGCTTTTCTCTCCGAACAGTTGTTTCACCCGTTCTTGCAATTCGGAGAATTTCATCGGAACAACCTTCAAATTTACCGGACAATCGTAATTCGCCTCAACGTCAATATCGGTCACGAGAATTAAATCATAGCCTTTATTATAGGAAAGAGTTCGTAAAAAGAGCGGAAAAAAATCGGTAGCGTCCCGAAATACGGAATTAGAAAAGCGCACTTTTTCAGCAAGGAGTTCCTCCTGTTTATTATTAAATAAATTATACCATTATTTTCTTTTTAGTGCAACAAAAAAAGACAGATAAAAATCTGTCTTTAAAACCATATTGCTCGCACCCAAAAAACCGAACAAAGAGGCAAGAGGTGAGGAACGAAAAAATAGGTCAAGCCCTCGGTCTATTAGTACAGCCTGGCACACATATCACTACGCTTACACCTGCTGCCTATCAACCCGGTAGTCTTCCGGGGACCTTACTAGCTTATGCTATGGGAAATCTAATCTTGAGGTTGGCTTCATGCTTAGATGCTTTCAGCGTTTATCCAATCCGCACTTAGCTGCCCAGCTATGCCCTTGGCAGAACAACTGGTGCACCA
>JAFWUH010000051.1 GCA_017524165.1 Clostridia bacterium
CAGGCGGCGTGAGCCGACCGCCGTTTGCAGTTGCTTTTCACTACGCCTAAGGCTCCGTTTCAAAGCAACTGCAAACATTATACCATTTCTTCTTTTTTAAACGAAAATGGTTCACATCTCTTTACAACGCAGAAAAATTTATTTTTTTAAAAAATTTTAAACCAATTGGGACATATCGTAAAGACCTGCCGGTTTTCCGACTAAAAATGCGGCGGCTTTTAATGCACCGGAGGCAAAAACCTCCTTGGATGCGGCGCTATGAGAAAGGGAAATGGTTTCATCGTGTCCGGCAAAGAGTATTTCGTGTTCGCCCACGATGGTTCCGCCGCGAATGGAATGTATACCAATTTCATTCTTGGTGCGTTTTTGCCGTTTGGAATGACGGTCATATTCAAAATTGCATCTTTCTCCTAAAGTTTCATTGATGGCGTTCGCCAGCATCAAAGCCGTGCCGGAAGGAGCGTCGATTTTTTGGTTGTGGTGTTTTTCAATGATTTCCACATCATAATCATCTCCCAGCAAGGCGGCGGCTTTTTTTGCCAGACTGCAGAGCAAATTAATGCCGAGCGAAAGATTAAAGGTAAAGAAAATCGGAATTTTTTCTGCGGTTGCGCGGATTTTTTGGATCTGTTCTTCGGAATAACCGGTGGTGGCGATCACCACCGGCTTTTGGTGCGCAACGGCATAGGCGAGAAGAGAGTCCAGGCAACTGGGGTGAGAAAAATCAATCAAAACATCGACATCGTTCTGCACCTCGCCAAAAGAAGAATAGACGGGGAAAGGCAGAGGCTTTTGTACGGCATCTACGCCGCAAATAACCGAAAGGGATTCATTCTGTTCGGACAGTCGAAAAATTACCTGTCCCATCTTTCCGCAACAGCCGCACAACAATACTTTAATCAAGTGTTTCACATCCTGTTTTATATTTTAAATCAGAGAAAATTACATTCTTTTAATTTGCTCACAAGGAAATCTTTTTTATCGTCACTCATCGGGTACAGCGGCAGACGGCAAGGTCCTGCCGACAGTCCCAACAAATTCATGGCTTCCTTCACCGGAACGGGGTTGACATCACAGAACAAGGCATTCATGAGACCTAAATATTTCAGTTGCATTTCCTCGGCAAGTTTGGTGTTGCCGGTTTGATATGCCGTGCATAGATCGTGAACTACGCGGGGCGCAAAGTTGGACAAAACCGAAATGACCCCCAGTCCGCCAAGGGATAAAATCGGTACGGTTTGATCGTCATTGCCGGAATAAACTGCTAAATCATCGCCGCAAAGATAACGAATTTTGGCAATCAGTGAGAGGTCGCCGCTGGCTTCTTTGGTAGCGACAATATTCGGGTGCTTGGATAATTCTTTGTAGGTCTCCGGCTGAATATGCATCCCGGTACGGGACGGAACATTGTAAAGAATGATCGGGCGGTCGACACGATCGGCAATATACTCATAATGCGCTATCAAGCCGGTTTGGGAGGTTTTATTATAATAAGGGGTGACCATTAAAAAGGCATCGGCTCCCGCATCCCGCGCATCATTGCAGAGTTCTACCGAATAGACGGTATCGTTGCTGCCGGTCCCCGCGATCACAGGCACGCGCTTTTCACAGGCTTTAGCCGCGGTTTCAATGACCTTGACATGCTCGTCATAACGCAAGGTTGATTTCTCACCTGTGGTGCCGCAGATCACCAAGGCATCAATGCCGCCGGCAATCTGTTCTTCCACCAACTGTTCTAATCGACGATAATTGACACTTCCGTTTTCACACATTGGTGTGATCAGTGCCGTTGCGGCACCGGTAAATACCGTTTTTTTCATGGAAAACGCCCCTTTTTAAGGATTTAAAATCAGTCCATATATCCTTTGGCACAAAGCAATTCCGCCAACAGCACACCGCCGCCGGCAGCACCGCGCAAGGTGTTGTGGGATACACAGACGAATTTATAATCATACTGTGTGTCTTCACGCAGACGACCGACCGAGACCGCCATACCGCCTTCTATATCGCGGCAAAGTTTGGTCTGCGGCATATCGTCTTCGGTATAATAATGAAGGAACTGTTTGGGTGCGTGGGGTAGCGATAATTCCTGCGGTACGCCCTTGAAATTTTCCCAAACAGAAAGAATCTGCTCTTTGGTCGGCTTATTTTTAAAGGAAACATAAACGGCTGCCATGTGTCCGTCAGAAACCGGGACGCGCAGGCACTGCGCGGTGAAATTCGGGTGATCTGCCGGAATGATTTTTCCGTCTTTCAGTGTGCCCCAGATTTTCAACGGCTCCTGTTCACTCTTTTCTTCTTCGCCGCCGATATAGGGAATGACATTGTCCAATATTTCGGGCCAACGCTCAAAGGTCTTCCCGGCACCGGAAATGGCCTGATAGGTGCAGACTAAACATTTGTCCACGGTGAAACCTGCCTGATCCAGCGGGAATAATGCCGGGACATAGCTCTGCAGAGAACAATTGGATTTTACAGCGACAAAACCGCGTTTGGTACCTAAACGCTTACGCTGTGCCTCAATGACCTCAATATGTTCGGGATTTAATTCGGGCACGACCATTGGCACATCTTCCACCATGCGCTGCGCGCTGTTATTGGAAATGACCGGGCATTCTTTTTTGGCGTAAGCCTCTTCCAAAGCGCGGATCTCATCTTTTTTCATGGCAACGGCGCAGAAGATGAAATCAACGGCATCTACCACGGCATCCATATCTGCTTGCGCATCCAAAACGGTCATATTTTTGGCAAATTCCGGAATCGGTTCTTTCATCGCCCAACGGTTTTTTACCGCCTCGGCATAGGTTTTTCCGGCGCTGCCGGCACTTGCCGCCAACGCGGTTACCCGAAACCACGGATGCTCGTTGAGCAACAGCAAAAAACGCTGTCCGACCATTCCTGTTGCGCCGACAATTCCCACACGATACTGTTTCATTTTCTCCACAATCCTTCCTAAAAAGACGCGAATCAAAAAAAGTT
Source organism: Clostridia bacterium (assembly GCA_017524165.1). Lineage (GTDB taxonomy): Bacteria > Bacillota > Clostridia > Oscillospirales > Acutalibacteraceae > UBA737. The sequence continues at coordinate 2,980 of JAFWUH010000051.1, forward strand.
GTTGCTATTCGTCTTTTGATGCAATATAATAAAAATCTATTATCAATAAATATAGCATTGGCACGAGGATTTGTCAAACTATTTTATGGTTATCGAATGAAAATAATGATAAAAAAACAGGTGTCTCATGAAAAAAAGTGATTTTTATTATGATTTGCCCGAGGAATTGATCGCACAAACCCCGATTGAACCGCGCACGGCGTCTCGCTTAATGGTGCTGTCCCGCAAGACGGGGGAAATACAGCATTCGGTATTTGGGGAAATTGAAAACTATTTGCAACCGGGGGATTGTTTGGTTTTGAACAACACCCGCGTGTTGCCGGCGCGATTGTACGGTACACGGCGTGATACCGGCGCCGTGGTGGAATTTGTGCTTTTAAAACAGCGGGAAATGTATTGTTGGGAAGCCTTGGCAGGACCCGGCAAGAAAGCCAAAGAGGGCACATTCTTTGATTTTTCCGGAGTTCTGTCCGCCGAGGTGACAGAGGTTTTGCCCGACGGCAATCGTGTGCTGAAATTTTCTTGCGAGGGGGATTTTTTTGCGGCGCTGGACCGCGTCGGTCAAATGCCTTTGCCGCCCTATATTAAGGAAAAGCTGAAAGACCGCGAGCGGTATCAAACTGTTTATTCCAAGGAACTCGGTTCGGCGGCGGCACCGACGGCCGGATTGCATTTTACCGAAGCGTTGCTTGAAAAATTGCGGCAGAAGGGCGTTAAGCTTGCTTTTGTTACCTTGCATGTCGGGCTGGGAACCTTCCGACCGGTCAAAACCGAGGAAATTACCGAACATCACATGCATACGGAACACTATTTTATTTCGCAAGAGGCGGCAGATCTGATCAATCAAACAAAACGGGAAGGCGGTCGAGTGGTTTGCGTCGGCACAACAGCCTGCCGTACGCTGGAAAGCGTGATGCAGAAATACGGTGAGGTGCGCGCCTGCTCGGAAGATACCGGCATTTTTATTTATCCCGGCTATCAGTTTCGCTGTATGGATGCGCTGATCACCAATTTCCACTTGCCTGAAAGCACACTGATTATGTTGGTGTCTGCCTTTGCAGGTTATGAAAATACCATGAATGCCTATCGGATTGCCGTGGAAGAAAAATACCGTTTCTTTAGTTTTGGTGATGCGATGCTGATTCAGTAAGGAAGAATAGGAAATAATGTTTCAAATACTTAAAACAGAGGGAGCCGCGCGGCGCGGGGAACTGGTCACCTGTCACGGCACGGTGCAAACGCCGGCTTTCATGAATGTTGCCACCGCGGCGGCGATCAAGGGCGGGGTCTCGGCGACCGATCTTAAAGAAGTCGGTTGTCAGGTCATGCTTTGTAATACTTATCATCTTCATATCCGGCCGGGCGATACCGTTATTCGTGATTGCGGCGGATTGCAGGGCTTTACTACCTGGAACGGACCAATTTTGACCGACAGCGGAGGGTTTCAGGTTTTTTCGCTTTCGGGATTACGGAAAATTTCGGAAGAAGGGGTGACCTTTGCATCGCATATCGACGGAAAACGCATTTTTATGGGTCCCGAAGAAAGCATGCAGATTCAATCGAATTTAGGCTCTACCATCGCCATGGCATTTGATGAATGTGTGGAAAATCCTGCCGAATACCGTTATGCCAAAGAAAGCTGTGAACGCACGACGCGGTGGTTGCAACGATGCAAAGTGAAAATGGCGGAGCTAAACCGGCGCGAGACCGCGGTCAATCCGCAACAGCTGTTGTTCGGTATCAATCAGGGATGTACCTATAACGATCTGCGCGTGGATCATATGCAACGGATTGCCGAGTTGGATTTGGACGGCTATGCCGTCGGAGGATTGGCGGTCGGTGAACCGACCGAGGTGATGTATGATGTGTTGGATCATGTCACGCCCTATATGCCGAAAGATAAGATCCGTTATTTAATGGGCGTCGGCACACCGTTGAATATTCTGAACGCGGTTGAACGCGGCATAGATCTTTTTGACTGTGTAATGCCGAGCCGCAACGCCCGTCACGGACATCTGTTTACCTCCCGGGGGATTATCAATCTCCACAATCAAAAATATGAGCGTGATCTTTCGCCGGTCGATGAAAATTGCGGGTGTCCGGTCTGCCGAACCTATAGCAAAGCCTATCTGCGGCATTTGTTGAAAAGTCAGGAAATGCTTTCCGGACGGTTGAATGTTCTGCATAATTTGTGGTTTTACAATCACCTGATGGCGGAAATTCGACAGGCGTTGGAGGAAGACCGTTTTGCCGCCTTCAAACGCGAAAAAGAACAAATAATAGGTCGGCGGTTGTGATTCCGGAAATTTTTGCTTGCAATTAGCAGGATGTTTTTGTATAATGCTATTTGAAATCGTTTGGAGGTAAAATAGAATGGATTTAAAGGTTATTTTGTTAAATGCAGCGGCTACGGGTACGACCGGCGCCGGCGCGCGTTCGTTGTTACCAATGTTGCTGATTTGGGCTGTGCTGATCGGTGCGATGTATTTTATCATGATTCGTCCGCAGCGCAAAAAACAAAAAGAAGAAAAGAAAATGCGTGAGAATCTTCAGGTCGGAGATGAAATTGTGACCATCGGCGGTATTTACGGTCGGGTAATTTCATTGAAAGAAGAAACCATGGTTATTGAATCGAAAAGTGATCATAGCAAGTTGACTATCGCTCGTTGGGCATTGCAGAACAACTTGACTATTCATGAAGATACTGAAAAATAAGTATATTTTTTCCCCCTTCGCAATATATTATTGCGGAGGGATTTTTTATGAAGATGGACGGAAAGAAAACGGCTGATTACGGTCTGCCGATGGTTATGCTCAAGGGTGTTCTTTTGGGATTGCTTGTTTTTGCCGGTTGTATGTTGGCTTTTGCCGCTGTGTTGCTGATCCCGAATATCAACGGCGGGTTGGCGGCACCGTTTGCTACCGTCAGTTTGGCGGCGGGGACCTTTGTGGCGGCGTGGTATCTTGCCGGGAAGTCGGCAAAAAAAGGGTACCTTGTCGGTGCAATTTGCGGGGGTGCTGTGTTTTGCGCGGTGACGCTTCTTGCATTGGCGTTTGGTGACGGCGAATTTACTTTGCAAACCGTTTTTCGTCTTTTGATCTTACTGCTTTCGGGAACCGTTGGCGGGATTGTCGGGGTCAATCGCTCGGCAAAACGGAAATATTCCGTATAAAAAGGATATTCTGTATGAAATATGCGGTTTTTGCTTGACGAAGCCACAATATTTAGTATATAATACAAAGGTATATGAAAAAAAGGGGTTGCACAGATGGCAAAGAAAACCGCCGAATACGGCAACGACAGTATCAGAAAGTTAGAGGGCGCCGCGCGTGTCCGCGAACGCCCTGCTGTTATTTTCGGTTCGGATGGATTGGATGGATGCGAGCATTCGGTTTTTGAGATTATTTCCAACTCCATTGATGAAGCAAGGGAAGGATTCGGCAAAAAGATCATTGTCACGAAATATGCCGACGGATCGGTGGAAGTGCAGGACTTTGGCCGCGGTGCGCCGGTAGACTACAATAATAAGGAACAGTGCTATAACTGGGAATTGCTTTATTGCGAATTATATGCCGGCGGAAAGTATCAAACCAACAGCGGTACCAATTATGAGTATTCGGTCGGCACCAATGGATTGGGTCTTTGCTCAACGCAGTACGCTTCTGAATATATGGATGTGGAAATCAAACGGGACGGTTTTCGCTACACCCTGCATTTTGAAAAGGGCGTCAATATCGGCGGGTTGCAGAAAGAGCCCTATGCCGGCAAGGATACCGGCACGAGAACCAAATGGAAACCGGATTTGGCGGTTTTTACCGATGTGAATATTCCGACCGAATATTTTTTGGATACCCTCAAACGGCAGGCTATTGTCAATGACGGACTGCTTTTTGTTTTTCGGGAACAACAGGGTGCTAAATTCGTACAGACCGAGATTTCATATCCTGACGGTATTCGGGATTATATGAATGAGCTTGTCGGAGAAGAGAAGATCTCCTCGATACAGTTTTGGCAGACCGAATGCAAAGGTCGTGACCGTGAGGACAAGCCTGAGTACAAATTAAAAATTAACGCGGTAGTCTGTTTCAGCAACCGCCGGTCGCTCAAGGAATATTATCATAACTCCAGTTGGCTGGAGTACGGCGGCGCGCCTGAAAAAGCGGTGCGCAGTGCTTTCTTCTTCCGGATAGATGAGTATATTCGTCAAACGGGAAAATATAAAGCCAACGAATCTAAAATCACCTTTTCGGATATTGAAGAATGTCTGGTGTTGGTGACCTCTTCGTTTTCCACGCTGACCTCCTATGAAAACCAAACCAAGAAAGCGATTACAAATGTCTTTATTCAACAGGCGATGAATGATTTCTTCCGCAGAAAGTTGGAAGTGTATTTTGCCGAGAATAAAGCCGAGGCTGATCGCATTGCCGATCAGGTGTTGGTCAATAAACGCAGTCGCGAGCGCAGTGAACGCGAACGCGTGGATTTGAAAAAGAAGCTTTCGGTCGGCAACTCGATGGTGGATCGCATTCAAAAATTTGTCGATTGCCGCAGTCGCGACCGCGATGAGCGCGAGCTCTACATCGTTGAGGGCGATTCGGCATTGGGTTCCTGCAAACTGGCGCGGGACGCTTCGTTCCAAGCGATCATGCCGGTGCGAGGGAAGATTTTGAACTGCTTGAAAGCGGAATACGATAAAATCTTTAAAAGCGATATTATTACCGATTTACTGAAGGTATTGGGCTGCGGCGTTGAGGTGAAATCCAAAGCCAATAAAAGCCTGTCTAATTTTGATATCAATAATTTGCGGTGGAACAAGATCATTATTTGTACCGACGCCGATGTCGACGGGTTCCATATCCGCACCTTGATCTTGACCATGATTTACCGGCTGATGCCGACCTTGATCGAGGAAGGGAAGGTCTATATTGCCGAAACGCCGCTCTATGAGATCACGGCAAAGGATATGACCTATTTCGCCTATGATGAAAACGAAAAGCGGGATATTCTGGAAAAAATCGGCAAGGAGAAATACACCCTGCAACGGTCGAAGGGATTGGGTGAAAACCAACCTGATATGATGAATTTGACGACCATGAACCCCGAAACGCGAAGATTGATCAAGGTTTTGCCTGAGGACGCTCAACTGACCTCCGAAGTGTTTGATCTTTTATTGGGGGATA
>JAFWUH010000052.1 GCA_017524165.1 Clostridia bacterium
ATTGTCCATTTTTGTATTTAATGTTCAGCAAGTGGAAGGGCGTTCTTTTGAAACACATATCGAATCTTTGGATTTTTTGAAAGGACTCGGTTTTTCGGTTCTGCCGTTTTATCAAAACTGCTCGACGATCGGGGAAGCCATTGCCGAGGTGAAACGCATCGGCGAAATGCGCGGTCAATTACCCTTTGATATAGACGGCGCCGTCATTAAGGTCAACCGCTTGGATTATCGTGAAGAACTCGGCAGTACCGCAAAATATCCGAAATGGGCGGTGGCCTATAAGTATCCGCCGGAGGAGAAGGATACCGTGCTTCGCGCCATTGAGGTACAGGTCGGGCGTACCGGTGCATTAACGCCGATTGCCTGCTTTGATCCGATTTTATTGGCAGGCACTACCGTTAGCCGCGCCACACTTCATAACGAAGATTTTATCCGTACAAAAGGGATCGGGATCGGGGATACGATTCGGGTGCGAAAAGCGGGAGAAATTATCCCGGAAGTACTTTCGGTAACCGCGCATGCGGAGGACAGCCGCGTTTTTGCTATGCCGGAAACCTGTCCTTCCTGCGGTTCTCCTGTGACGCGGGAATCGGGCGAGGCGGTCGTTCGTTGTACGAACGCCGACTGTCCGGCACAGTTGCTGCGCCATTTGATTCATTTTACCTCCCGGGACGCGATGGATATTGAGGGGCTCGGCCCGGCGGTATTGGAACAACTGCTGCAGGCGGGTTTGATTCATGACATTGTGGATATCTACTGCTTCGATCCTCGGCAAGCGGCAACCTTGGAGCGCATCGGCGAGAAATCGGCGGCGAATCTTTTCTCGGCAATTGAAAAATCCAAGCAGAACGATTTGTCGCGGTTGATCTTTGCCTTTGGTATTCGGCATATCGGGTCGAAAGCGGCGGCACTTTTGGCGGAGCATTTCCGCACCATGGATGCAATCTTGGCGGCAAAAAAGGATGATTATACCGCTATTGACGGGTTCGGAGAAATCATGGCGTCGTCGGCGTCGGTATTTTTCGCTCTGCCCGAAACAGCAGAGCTGATCGACCGGCTGAAACAGTTGGGGGTCAACATGATCTGCCAAAAGGAGGTAACCGATACCCGTTTTGCAGGCAAAACCTTTGTGCTGACGGGAACCTTGCCGACCTTTACGCGAAGTGAGGCATCGGCGGTGATTGAACGGTATGGCGGCAAGGTATCCTCTTCGGTTTCCAAAAAAACAAGTTATGTTTTGGCGGGAGAAGACGACGGCAGCAAATTGGAAAAAGCCAATCAACTGGGAATACCGGTGCTCAGTGAGGCGGAATTTTTAAAAATGACCGAATAAAAGAAAACGGAGTCGAGGATTTTATGATCCCGGCTCCGTTTTTTGTTTTGCGGTATTTTGTTATCCGATCAATTTGTCATGTACGGCTTGGACAGCCTTGTCGGCATATTTAGCATCGATCAAGACCGAGATCTTGATTTCGCTGGTTGAAATCATCTGAATATTGATGCCGGCATCGTAAATGGCTTCAAACATCTTGGCGGCAACGCCGGGGTGACTCTCCATACCGGCGCCGACAATCGAGACCTTTGCGCAGTCATTATCAGAAATAATTTCTTTAAACTGAAGTGTGTCTTTGATGCGTTCCAAAGCCGCCATCGCATCCTTGGACTGCGTCAACGGTGTGGTAAAGGTGATGTCCTTGGTGCCGTCGCGTCCGACCGATTGCAAAATGATATCAACATTGATTTTGGCTTGCGCCAACTGATTGAACAGTTTGAAAGCAACACCCGGGGTATCGTTTAAACCGATGATTGAGATTCTGGCAACATTGCAATCCTTGGCAACGCCTCTGATTAAGGTTTTTTCCATTTTAACATTCTCCTTCACAATAGTGCCGGGTTTCGGCTCGATACTCGACAGAACTTCTAATTCAACATTGTATTTTTTCGCCATTTCCACCGAGCGGTTATTCAATACCTGCGCGCCCAGCGAAGCCAGTTCCAACATTTCATCATAGGTGATTTCATCCATCTTTTTGGCGCCGGTAACCTTGCGCGGGTCGGCAGAGTAAACACCGTCAACATCGGTATAAATCTGGCAACGGTCGGCTTTCATAGCGGCGGCGATCGCCACGGCGCTGGTATCCGAGCCGCCGCGACCGAGCGTGGTCAAATCGTCATATTTATTGATCCCTTGGAATCCGGCGACGATAATGATGTTGCGCTTTGCCAATTCGGCACGCATGCGCTCGGCATTGATATCGCGAATCCGGGCGATCCCATAGTTGGCGTCGGTTTGGAATCCTGCCTGCCAACCCAAAAGCGAAATGACGGGATAACCTAATTTTTCAATAGCCATAGCCAACAGTGCGATGGAAATCTGCTCCCCGGCGGTGAGCAACATATCAATTTCGCGTTTAGAACCGCCGTCGGGATTGATCTCGTATGCTTTTTCCAATAAATCATCGGTGGTGTCACCCTGTGCGGATACCACCACGATGACATCATTTCCTTTTTTATATTCTTCGGTAATAATGGATGCAACGCGAAAAACACGCTCCGCGTCGGCAACCGAACTGCCGCCGAATTTTTTTACGATAAGAGACATTTGATGAACCTCCGTTCAAAATAAGGTGTGGAAAATTTTAAAGTGATCGGCAGGGAACCGGTGAATCTGTGCCAGCAGTTCACTCTCCCGCTGATAGGGTGTAATAAAGGTTACGGTGCCGTTGACCCGGTTTTTAATATACCATAATTCCGGCGGATAGGCGGCGCGGATTTCTTCGCAAAGCTTTTCAACATCATCTGAATGTGCGGTGACATATAGCTGGGTGGGTTCATCCGATTCGGTGACATATCCTTCGTGTCCTTCGTCCCAACTCAAATATTTTCGCGCTGATAAATGCTTTGCACAGTCCATCATATCGGCAACCACGGCGCTGGCGGTCGGGAATTTGCCGGCACCTTTCCCGTAAAACATTACCGGACCGGTGCGGTCGCCGATGACCATAATGGCGTTATTCACGCCGTTGACATTGGATAAAATATGATCCCGTAACATCACGGTCGGGCGAACATATGCCGAGATAGTGCCGTCGGCGTTCTTCTTGGCGCGCGCAATCAGCTTGATCACACAGTTAAAGTTTTCAGCCGCTTCCACATCGTCAGCGGTTACCTCGGTGATGCCCTCGGTCTTGACCTGCTCGGGATAAACATGTTTGCCGAAACCTAACGCCGCTAAAATACAGATTTTTCTGCAAGCATCATGACCTTCGATATCAGCCGCCGGATTCTTTTCGGCAAACCCCTTTTCCTGTGCGAGCTTTAACGCATCTTCAAAGCTCATGTTCTCCGTTACCATTTTATTTAAAATGTAGTTGGTGGTTCCGTTTAAAATGCCGATGATATCGGTAATGTTATTCGCTGAAAGACATTGTGCCATCGGCCGTAAAATCGGGATTCCGCCGCCGACGCTGGCTTCAAACAGAAAGTTGACATTTTTTTCTTGGGCAATTGCCAATAGCTCACAACCCTTTGCCGCCACCAATTCTTTATTGGAGGTGACCACGCTTTTTCCGGCTAAAAGACATTGCTTGACAAAGTCGTAAGCGGGGTTCAATCCACCCATGGCTTCAGCAACGATACGCACTTCAGGGTCTTGCACGATTTTTGAAAAATCTTTCGTGAATTTTTCGTGATAGGGGGTATCGGGGAAATCACGCAGATCCAAAATATATTTGATAACCAGCTCGTCTTTGATTTTTTCACCGATTTGAGCACGGCTTTCTTCTAAAATTTCCGCCGCACCCGAGCCGACAACACCGTGTCCTAAAATTGCTGCATAAATCATCTCTTCACATCCTTTATGAAATTATTTTTACGGCAAGAACGCCGTCTACCGCGCGTAATTCGGCAAGAAGCTGTTCGTTGGACAGGGTTTCGCCCGGTTGCACCGTTAACGAAACTGTTGCCGAACCGTCAACGGGCAGTCCCTGATTGACGGTAATAATATTCGCGTTGTTTTGACACAAAACCGCTGTCATAGCAGAAAAAACGCCGGCTTTATCCGAAAGAACGGCTGAAAGGTTGACCGGCGCCGCCGCTGATTGCTGATAGCGGAAAACACTGTCGCGGTATTTATAAAACGCCGTCCGCGAAATGCCTGCCATACGAATCGCCTCGGATATATTATCCGCCTGATGATTGGCTAAATACTCTTTGGCTGCCAAAACGCCTTCAAATACGGCGGGCAATGCAGACTTGCGAACCAAAATCAATTCCTGATCCATCATGAATTGTCCTCCTGTCGCGAACGATTGTTTTTTATTATAATACACTTTTTTTTGAAAATCAAGACAAATATTCCACTCTTTTCGGAAATAGTAATAATTGTACAGTTTTCATTTAAGGGAGTGTCGAAAATTGGAACTTGACGCCAAAAAAAGATTTTTAATTGAGGTCGCTTTTTTCACCGTTTGGGCGGTTGGGATCTTTCTCTTGCTTCGATTTGCATGGGCATACCTGGCACCGTTTGTGATTGGGGGCGTTTTAGCCTATGCGGTGCAAAAACCTGCCGGATGGATCGCACAAAAGACGATTTTTTCAAAATCGGTGTGGGCGGTTTGTTTGACAATCCTGGTTTATTTGATTCTGCTGGGCGCCGTCATTTTTTTGTTTTGGCAACTCACTTTGGGCGGACAAAGCCTGTTCGGGAAACTAAGCAGGTTCCTTGAATTGCTGAACAAAGCCTTTTCCGGTCTTTTACGGCGAATGGGGAGCGGCTTTGATCATTTTTCAAAAGACGCTGCTGAATCGGCACGCGCCATATCCGACGGTATGCGCAAAGACTTCATTTCCCGTGTCGGCGGATTTTTTTCCAAGTGGGTGACAGGGGTGGCGACACGGGTGCCGGCGTTTTTGCTCAGTGCGTTGGTTTCTTTAGTGGCGGGCTGCTTTTTTGCAAAGGATTATGACCGCTTGAGCCGTTTTGTAAAAGGATTGTTAAGCAACAGACAAACCGAGACGGCAAGGCGGATCCATCTCATCTTAAAAGACAGCGTTTGGAAATTATCAGGCGGTTACGCGGCGATTGCCGGGTTGACCTTTTTGGAACTGCTGATAGGATTAACGGTGCTTCGCGTGGGGCATGTTGTCGGCATGGCATTGTTCATTACCGTGGTGGATATTTTTCCCGTTTTGGGAACAGGAACAGTGCTTTTGCCGTGGTCGGTTTACTGTTTTTTAAATCACCAGGCGGGACAGGGGACCGGCATCCTGATCCTTTATATTCTCATGACGGTAGTGCGCAACTTTGCAGAGCCGCATTTTATCGGTAATCGAACCGGCATGAACCCTGTTTTTTCTTTGATAGCGGTTTTTTTGGGGTTACGGATCGGCGGGTTTTTCGGTATGATCTTTCTGCCGCTTGGCCTCGTGACCGTGGTTTCCTACTACCGAAATCAGCTGCAAGAAGAAAAACAGAATGACAAATCGTCCGCGCCTGCATAGAATGGTAACGGTTACATTTTCGGTAACCGACTGATTCTTCTTCCTGTTTCTCGGGAGGGATAATTCATGAAAAAGCATATTGTCATGACAGGAACCGTCACGTATGCCATCAAAGGCAGGGATTTACTGCGCCATGCCGGGTTTCGCGCCGGGATCGAACGGGTGACTTCGGGAAAGACCCCGGGTTGCGGGTACGCGATTGTTTTGGAGGGTGATCTTTCATCCGCCGAAAAAATTCTGCGCGATGCCGGTGTGAAAATTCTCGGTATTCGTGAAAATTAAACGATACTGCCGCAACGGGAAAGCGTTACGGCAGTATTTTTTTGTATCAGAGAGGGGAAAATGCATGATATATTTAGATAATGCGGCAACGACGGGGCAAAAACCGCCGATTGTCATTCGCGCGGTCAATATGGCGTTGCACCGGTTTTCCGCCAATCCGGGTCGAGGCGGATATACGGCTTCGGAGGAAACGGCAACGGCGGTTTTTCGCGCCCGTGAAACCGTTTCCGGCTTTTTTGATTCAGACGGACCCGAAACGGTAGTTTTTACACAAAACTGCACCCACAGCATCAACACCGTCCTGAAGGGCGTCCTGCACAAGGGCGACCATATTGTTGTTTCATCGTTGGAGCATAATTCGGTTATGCGGCCGCTGGTGAAAACAGGGGTTTCATACGATCTTGCAGAGGTATCGGAAAATCCGCAGGAGACGGTGGAAAATTTTCGCCAAAAGATTCGACCGAACACGATCATGATCTTCTGCACCGGCGCCTCCAATGTGTTGGGCACGGTATTGCCGATTCATCAAATCGGGGAGCTTTGCCGGGAAAAAGGATTACTTTTCGGGGTGGATGCGGCGCAGATCGCCGGTGTACTGCCGATCAGCATGAAGCAGGA
>JAFWUH010000053.1 GCA_017524165.1 Clostridia bacterium
TCAAATAAATTTTTTAAAAATCCTCGGGTGGAGAAATCAGTCTTGACATTTAATCTTTTGCATGTTATACTTTGCGTGTCCTGACGGAAAGATAGGTCTGACCGGAAGCGCGCAACTGTTTTCTCTGACCGCGCTGGGAAGCGCGGTCTTTTTTATTAAAAAATGGAGGGATACAAATGGAAACAAGAGTTGCTGTGATTGGAATCATAGTTGAAAAACCGGAAAGTGTTGCGGAATTAAATGCCGTTCTTTCGGATTATCGGGAGTTGATTATCGGAAGAATGGGTATTCCGTATCCCAAAAAGGGAATCAATTGTATTACGGTCGTTGTAGATGCAGAAAGCAATGAGATCAACACGCTCTGCGGGCGCATCGGCAGAATCGAGGGCGTTTTCTCGAAGGCCGCCTTCAGCAATGCTTGAACAACTGATCGAAAAACTGGAGCATACCGGCAGGCTTGACAAAGCGGAATATCTCACCTTGATCCAACACCGCAAGGAAACGCGGGATGAACTGGCGGCACGCGCCTGTAAAGTGAGGGCGCGTTATTACGGTCAGCAGATCTTTATCCGCGGATTGATCGAAATTTCTTCCTTTTGCAAAAACAACTGCTATTATTGCGGTCTGCGGGCGGGTAATGTTCATGCAAAACGGTATCGGCTGTCGTCGGAAGAAATCATTTCGGCGGCAGACACGGGGTATGCGCTGGGGTTTCGCACCTTTGTTCTGCAAGGGGGAGAGGATCCTTTTTACACCGATGAGATCCTTGTCGGCATCGTACAAACGCTGAAAGACCGTTATCCGGACTGCGCAGTTACCCTTTCTTTAGGCGAACGAGGTTACGAAAGTTACCGACTGTTGCGGCAGGCGGGCGCGGATCGCTATTTGCTGCGCCACGAAACTGCCGATCCAGCGCATTACGGTCTCCTGCACCCGGCAGAAATGAGCTTTGAGCGACGAATGCAATGTCTGAAAGACCTGCGTTCGTTGGGGTATCAGGTGGGCGCGGGATTTATGGTCGGTTCCCCGCATCAAACCGAAGAAAATCTTGCACAGGAATTGGTCTTTTTGCGGGATTTTCGTCCGGAAATGGTGGGAATCGGTCCTTTTTTGCCCCATCATGATACACCGTTTGCCAAGGAATTACCCGGCAGCGTGGAAATGACCTGCTTTTTGCTTTCGCTGATTCGATTGACGCTGCCGGATGTTCTGCTTCCTGCTACGACGGCGCTCGGCACGGCAGATCCGAACGGTCGGGAAAAAGGAATTATGGCAGGTGCCAATGTTTTGATGCCGAACTTATCTCCTGCCCATGTCCGGGAAAAATATTTGCTGTACGACGGCAAAATCTGTACCGGGGAAGAAGCCGCTCAATGTATTGAATGTCTGAAAAACCGTATCCGGAAAACCGGATGTGAAATTGTCACCGCGCGCGGAGATTGTGCGCGGACAGTCCGTTAAATAATTTATAGCCGCCGGTCGGCGGCATGGAGGTACCCATGGAATATAATGTTAAAAGCCTGAAAGCAGAAGAATTTATTCATGACGGCGAAATTCGGGAAACGGTCCGTTACGCCGAAGAACACAAACACGATATCCAGCTCATTGACCGTATTTTAGAAAAAGCCAAAGAGAGAAAAGGACTTTCGCATCGGGAAGCCAGCGTTTTGCTGGCTTGCGATCTTCCCGATAAGATCAAAGAAATTTACGACTTGGCGGAACAGATCAAAAAGGACTTTTACGGCAACCGAATCGTTTTATTTGCGCCGCTTTACCTCTCTAATTATTGCGTAAACGGATGCCTTTATTGTCCGTATCACTTAAAGAATAAGCATATCCCCCGCAAAAAGCTTACGCAGGAAGAGGTCGCGCGGGAGGTCATCGCGTTGCAGGATATGGGACATAAGCGTTTAGCGATCGAATCGGGGGAAGACCCGGTCAATAATCCCATTGAATATATATTGGAATGTATCAAAACGATCTATTCCATTAAGCACAAAAACGGCGCGATTCGCCGTGTGAATGTGAATATTGCCGCGACGACCGTGGAAAACTACCGGAAATTGAAGGACGCGGGCATCGGCACCTATATTTTGTTCCAGGAAACCTACAATAAAAAGAATTATGAAATTTTGCATCCGACGGGACCGAAGCACAACTATGATTATCATACCGAGGCGATGGATCGTGCCATGGAGGGCGGTATTGATGATGTGGGAATCGGTGTTTTGTTCGGTCTGGACAATTATCAGTATGAATTTGCGGGACTGCTGATGCATGCCGAGCATTTAGAGGCGGTTCATGGCGTGGGACCGCATACCATCAGCGTGCCGCGCGTCAAGCATGCGGACGACATTGATCCGAACGAATTTGATAACTCTCTTTCGGATGAAATGTTCTGTAAAATCGCCGCCTGCATTCGCATTGCCGTCCCTTATACCGGCATGATCATTTCTACACGGGAAACCGCCGAAGTGCGTGAAAAAATCATTCGTCTCGGTGTCAGCCAAATCAGCGGCGGTTCGCGTACCTCGGTAGGCGGCTACTGCGAAGAGGAACGCCCGCACGATACCGAACAGTTTGATGTTTCGGATAACCGCACCTTGGATGAAGTGGTCAACTGGCTGATGCGTATCGGCTACATTCCATCCTTCTGTACGGCTTGCTATCGTGAAGGCCGCACCGGCGACCGGTTTATGTCGCTTTGCAAATCCGGGCAGATTCAAAACTGCTGTCATCCCAACGCGTTGATGACGCTCAAGGAATTTCTCTTGGATTACGCCTCTGAAGATACCCGGAAAATCGGCGAAGAAATGATTCAACAAGAAATTGACAATATTCCGAAAGAAAAAGTGCGCGAGATCGTTCGGGAACGCCTGCAAAAAATTGAACAGGGCGACCGCGATTTCCGCTTTTGAGGTACTCTATGAGCTTACAAGATACGCCTGCCGCCGAACGCATTTGTATTGGCTTTTTCGGTCTGCGCAACGCGGGCAAAAGCAGTTTGGTCAACCGCATTACCAATCAGCCGATGTCGGTGGTCAGCTCGGTCAAGGGTACCACTACCGACCCGGTTCGCAAAAGTATGGAATTATTGCCGTTAGGACCGGTCACCATTGTGGATACACCCGGTTTTGACGATGAAGGCGATTTGGGCGAACTTCGTATTCAACGCACGCGCGAGGTGCTGTCGGTTTGTGATATTGCGGTATTGGTCACCGAGGCGGGGCGAGCGCTCCTCCCCGATGAAGAGAAACTGCTTGCTCTGATGGAAGCCCGCGGGATCCCTCGTATTATTGCCTGCAACAAAGCGGATCTGTCCGCCGAAAACAAAATTCAAGGCAGTTTGCTGGTGAGCGCCGCAACGGGCGATGGAATCGAGGCGTTAAAGAACGCCATTGCCGCTTCTCTGCAAGGGAAACGCAAAGAAATTCGCTTTGTCGCGGATTTGATAAAAAAGAATGATTTTGTGGTGTTGGTTACGCCCATTGACAGTTCCGCTCCCAAAGGGCGCATGATTCTGCCGCAGCAACAAGCCATTCGCGATATTTTAGACGCGGGCGCCGTATCGCTTGTCACCGGGGTCGACACCCTACAGACAACGCTTGCGTCACTTTCTGTACCGCCGGCATTGGTCATCACCGATTCGCAGGTGTTCGGGCAGGTGATGAAATTAGTTCCGGCATCACTCCCGTTGACTTCCTTTTCGATCTTAATGGCGCGGTATAAGGGCTTTTTGTCCGAGGCTGTGCGGGGGGCAAGCGCCTTGGATGCGTTGCCGGACGGCGCCCATGTTCTGATTGCCGAAGGCTGTACCCATCACCGTCAATGTGAAGATATCGGTACCGTGAAACTGCCGGGGTGGCTGAAAAAGCATACCGGCAAGGATCTGCAATTCACCTTTACCTCCGGACACGGGTTCCCGGAAGACCTGACCGGTTTTGATTGCATTATTCATTGCGGCGGCTGTATGCTCCACGACAACGAAATGCGTTTACGCATGGAACGCGCCGTAAAAGCCGGCGTTCCTTTTACCAACTACGGCACCGCCATTGCTCATATGCACGGTATTTTGGCGCGCAGTATTGCACCGCTATCCGAGCGGAACTCTATTGACGGTAAAATTCTTTTAAAAAATTAAAAAAACAGTTGCAAAAGTGAAAGGGTTGTGTTATAATCCATTAGTCGCTTTATGCGTTGTGTAAAGCGATTAATATTACACACATTTCGTTGAACGGGCATGAGGTGCCGTTTGGAATAACGGTGAGCATGGCTGAAAACGAGATGGAGGATGAACCTCAGGAGGAAAAGAAAATGGCAGTAGTATCTATGAAACAACTGCTCGAAGCCGGTGTCCACTTCGGTCACCAGACGAGACGTTGGAACCCCAAAATGGCTCCCTATATCTTTACGGAGCGTAACGGTATCTACATTATCGACCTGCAGAAGACCGTTAAAAAATTGAATGAAGCCTATTTGTTTGCACGCGATATTGCGGCAGAGGGTAAGGACATTCTTTTTGTCGGCACCAAAAAACAGGCGCAGGATTCGATTCGCGAGGAAGCGGAACATTGCGGCATGCCGTATGTCAATGCGCGTTGGTTGGGCGGTATGATGACCAACTTCGCCACCATTCGTACCCGTATCGACCGTTTGAATCAGTTGCGCACCATGCGGGACGACGGCACCTTTGAATTGCTTCCCAAAAAGGAAGTTATCAAGCTCAATTTAGAGATTGAAAAGTTAGAGAAATTCATGGGCGGTATTCAGGAGATGAAACGCATCCCCGGTGCGCTCTTTATTGTCGATCCGCGAAAAGAACGCATTGCTGTTCAGGAAGCGAAAAAGTTGGGTATTCCGATTATCGCTATCGTTGATACCAACTGCGATCCGGACGAAATCGACGCGGTTATCCCGGGCAATGACGATGCCATCCGTGCCGTTAAATTGATTGCCGAGACCATTGCGGCTGCCGTCATTGAAGGCCGTCAAGGCTCAGAAATGGGCACCGCCGCCGAAGAACCGGCAGAAGAAGTTGCTGAAGAAGCAACTGCTGAAGCGGCTGAATAAGATTTTCGAGGAGGAAAGAACCATGGCATTTACCGCGAAAGATGTTCAAACTTTACGAGAAAAAACCGGTTGCGGCATGATGGACTGCAAAAAGGCCCTCGTTGCCAGCGACGGTGATATGGATGCAGCGGCCGATTATCTTCGTGAAAAAGGTCTTGCTTCCCAGGCTAAAAAGGCTACCCGTATTGCTGCGGAAGGTACTGTTTGTGCCGTCAGCAAAGAAAATGTCGGTGTTGTTGTTGAATTGAACTCCGAAACAGACTTTGTTGCCAACGGCGAAGAATTCAAAGCCTTGGCGGCAGAAGTTGCCGATATCATTGCCGAACAGAATCCGGCGGATGTTGACGCGTTATCGAATGGTGTAAAGGACGGCAAAACCGTTTCCGAAATGGTGCAGGAGCTGTTCTTAAAGATTCGTGAAAATATTCGTATTCGTCGTTTTGCCCGCTTTGAAGGCAAAACCGTCAGCTATGTCCATGCCGGCGGAAAGATCGGTGTTTTGGTTCAATTGGAGACCGCGTTGCCGGCAGACAATGCCGACTTAGTCACGATGGGCAAAAACATTTGCATGCAGATTGCCGCCATGAATCCGGCATATTTGGATGAAGCGTCTGTTCCGGCAGAAGTGATTGCGAAAGAAAAGGAAATCCTCATTGCACAAATGAAGGAAGATCCGAAAATGGCAAACAAACCCGAAGCTGTTTTGGGTAAGATTGTCGAGGGCAAAATTGGCAAATACTATAAGGAAAACTGCCTGGTCAACCAGGACTTCGTTATGGACGGCGATTTGACGGTCGGCAAGTATGTTGAAAAGACCGCCAAAGAGCTGGGTGCTGATATCGCTGTTTCCGCCTATGTCCGCTTTGAAAAGGGCGAGGGCTTGGAAAAACGCGTGGATGACTTCGCTTCCGAAGTTGCCAGCATGGTAAAATAATTTCATTAATGAGGATCAGCCGTTCTGCTGTTGGCAGGACGGCTTTTTATTTTTTGATTGATTTTTGAGGGTGCTTTGTATTATAATGTCTACTGAACAGATTCATGCAAAGGAGAGAGGGTTATGCGCGTTTTGGCGGTAGGAGATGTCTGCGGAGAAATCGGCTGTCGGTATGCCATGCGCGTGTTGCCACGGTTCCGTCGGGAAGAAAAGATTGATTTTACCGTGATTAACGGGGAAAATTCTGCTGACGGAAACGGTATCACACCGCAAAGCGCGGAACTGCTTTTTTCCTGCGGTGCGGATGTGATCACCGGTGGCAATCATACCCTGCAACGGCAGGAAACCCACTTACTGCTTGAAGATAACCCGTATCTGCTCCGACCACACAATCTGCCGGCTTCCTACGGCAGCGGATATGCTTTGGTCGACACCGGGCGGGTTCGTGTAGCGGTCTGGAATCTGTTGGGGCAGGCGTTTTTAGAACGGTATAAGCAGCAGAATCCTTTTTTTGCGGCAGATGAACTGTTGCTTCGCGCCAAACAGGACGGCGCGGACATTATTCTGGTCGATTTTCATGCCGAGGCAACGGGAGAAAAGCGCGCATTCGGCTATTATTTAGACGGCAAGGTCTCGGCAGTGTTTGGGACGCATACACATATAATGACGGCGGACGCCTGCCGCTTGCCCGGCGGAACAGGGTATATCACGGATTTAGGAATGACCGGACCGGTCGAATCGGTATTGGGCGTTCGACCGCCGATGGTGATCAACCGTCTGCGGGACGGTGTGGTCGAAAAATTTGCTTTGGCAGACGGTCCTTGTATGTTGAACGGTTGTATGTTTGAAATTGATGAAAAAAGCGGTTTAACTGTTTCGGTACGACCGGTTTTACTGCGGGAGGATTGAAATTGAAAAAAGTATGTTGCTTTTTGCTTATTCTTGCGGTTGTGCTCGGACTTTGCGGCTGTCGAAAAGCGGAAGAATCACTTTCCCATCGGGAGCAGGACGCTGTTTCCGAAAAAAGCCGGGATGATCTCACGCTTTTATATTGTAACGGCGACAGTTTGAATCCTTATGCGGCGCGAACCGAGGTCAATCGTCAATTAGGGGCGCTTTTGTACGAACCGTTGGTGCGGGTAAACGACCGTTTTGAACCGGAATACCGTTTGGCACAGTCGGTCGCCGTAGATGGCAAAAACTGTACCGTTGTGCTGAAAGAGATCGCTTTTTGGGACGGATCCGCCGTGACGGCAGACGATGTGGTTTATTCCTATCAGCTCGCAAAAGCTTCCGCCGAATATGCGGCGGCGTTGTATGAAGTGCAATCGGCATCATCGACGGACGGAAAAACGGTTTTGTTTCGCCTGACACAGTATGACCCGTATTTTGCAAATCTTTTGGATTTTCCCGTTATCAAAGCCGGCAGTGAAAAGCAAACCGATGCGGACGGGGTGATTCTGCCACCGGTCGGATGCGGACGGTACTGCCCGGACGGAAATGCCGCCTTGAAACGCAATGAGGGCTATTACGGAGAAAAGAGCCGGATTTCCTCGATACAATTGATCAACGCACCCGATCGCGAATCGGTTAGCCACTATGTGGAGGTGGGCGCCGTTGATCTGTACTTTACCGATATTGCGGACGGCAATATTGTACGGATGAGCGGAAAACGATTGGAAGTTAATATGAATCATTTGGTTTATCTCGGGATCAACGGCGCGATCTCCGGACTCTCCGAGCCGTATTTGCGGTATGCAATCTCTTCCGCACTCGATCGCAGTGAAATCTGTAACGCCGCGTATTTTAACAATGCAACGCCCGCAGAGGGCTTTTTCCATCCCGATTTTGGGGCGACAAAATCCCTGCAAACCATAAAAAAATCGGCTGATTTGCAAATTGCTATTGAGAATTTGGGAAAAATAGGTTATAATAACTTGGATAGAGAGGGATACCGTTGCAATGCAGGCGGCAAACCGTTGACGCTGACGCTGTTGGTCAATAACGATAATCCGTCGCGTTTATCGGCGGCAAGAATGATCGTTCGTCAATTAAAAGCGGCGGGGATTGCGGTTTCTTTGTTGGAACGGGATTATGCCTCCTATGTCGCGGCGGTTCAAGCAAATCAGTTTCAGTTGTATCTGGGGGAGGTCAAAATCCTCAACAATATGGATTTTACGCAGTTGGTTGTTCCGGGCGGCAGCGCCGCTTTCGGGGTCACACCGCGTACGGCGACATCGGAGGAAACGGTGCCAACGGAAAACACCGAACCGCAACCCACTCCGTTATCCGATATTATTGCCGGCTTTTACAGCGGCACCCAAACCGTCTCGGATTTAGCGGGAGCATTATTGACCGAAATGCCGGTGATCCCGGTATGCTACCGCAAAGGGTTGCTTTTTTACAGCGCGGATTTAAGATCCGTTACCTCAGCGACGCCATCGGATCTGTTCCTTTCCATGGCGCAGTTTTAAAGATATTATTTTTAAGGAGGATTCGTCATGATTACCTATGAAACAATGTTAGGAACCGTTACCTTGTCGGAGGCCTATCTTTCCAAACTTATCGGTCATGAAGTTACATCCTGTTTCGGTGTGGTCGGTATGAAACCGCGCAGCAACCGTCAACGGATCTCCAAAATGCTTTCCCGTAAAGAAACGGCGGATACCGGCATTTTGGTCACCGGTTCCATTGAAGCAATTCAGGTGGAAATCCATTTGGTGGTTCGGTACGGCACCAATATCCACGCTATTGCCGAAAGCATTACCGAAAAGGTCGAATATGCCGTCAAAATGGCAACCGGTATTGCAGTAGAAAAAGTCATCGTCAAAGTAGACGGTTTGAACGAATAATTTAACACATCAGTTAGGAGTGTTTCGATTGTTTAACGGAAACGTACTGCGGGACGCCTTGCTCTCCGCGGCGAATCATTTATCTAATCACCGTAAGCAGGTGGATGACCTCAATGTTTTTCCGGTGCCCGATGGGGATACCGGCTCGAATATGTCTTTAACGATTTCCAACGCTGCAAGAGAATTGGAAAAGTTACAGGACGAAACGGCGGGAAAGATCGCGGCTGTCAATGCCGCCGCTTTACTGCGCGGTGCGCGAGGCAATTCGGGGGTCATCACCTCGTTGTTGTTCCGCGGCTTTGCCAAAGGAATCGGACAGGAGGAAAATGTTACCGCCGAGAATTTGGCGAATGCGTTCACGCTGGGTGTGGAGGCGGCTTATAAAGCGGTGATGAAGCCGACCGAAGGGACCATTTTAACGGTTGCCCGTGTCGCCGGAGAATATGCTTCCGCCGCTCGCGACGAAGGGAAGGACGCCTTGGCGGTCTTTGAAGCCGCGTTGACCGGCGCCAATGCGGCGTTGGCACAGACGCCCGAATTGTTGCCGGTGCTGAAAAAAGCCGGCGTTGTCGATGCCGGCGGTCAGGGCTTTGTGCTGATTTTGGAAGGCATGCTATCGGTCTTCCGTGACGGCGTTATCATTGCCGCTGAACGGGTTGAAAGCGAACCGACGGTCGAAGAAACCGAAACTTCACGAAACGCGGCGGGTGAATTCGAGACCGAAATCACCTTTACCTACTGCACCGAGTTTATCGTCAATCGCAATGCGGAATGCGGCAAAGAACCGCAGGAATTACGGAGTTTCCTGGAAAGCATCGGCGACTGTGTTGTGGTGGTCGATGATGAGGAAATTATTAAAGTACATGTGCATACCGACCATCCGGGTAATGCAATTGAAACAGCGTTAGGCTTCGGTCAGTTGGTTCATTTAAAGATCGAAAATATGCGTGACCAGCATGAACGCGCCAAACATGATGCGGAAAATGCCAAGAAAGCGGCACCCAAAACTGCCGACCGTGCCGAGGTGATCGAATCGGTAGAGCCGACCAAAGAGGTGGGCTTTGTCTCGGTTTGCGCCGGGGCGGGCATTACAGAGGTTTTCCGCGATTTGGGTGTGGATGAGATCGTCAGCGGCGGTCAAACCATGAATCCGAGCACCGATGATATTCTCCGTGCTGTTGAGCGTACACCGGCTTCGACCGTGTTCGTTTTACCGAATAACAAGAATATTATCATGGCGGCGGAACAGACGATTCCGATCAGCTCTCGCAAGGTCATTGTTCTGCATACCAAAACGATCCCGCAGGGCATTTCTGCCATGTTGGCTTTTGATCCGGAGACCGGCAATGAAGAAAATGCGATCGCCATGCAAAAGGCGACCGAATCGGTTGCCACCGGTTCGATTACCTTTGCCGCACGCGATTCTGATTTTGAAGGTCACAAGATCAAAAAAGGTGAGCTGTTGGCGTTAAATAACGGTAAACTGTCTTTTGTGGAAACCGATTTGGAACATACCGTTTTAAAGCTTGTAAAGCAAATGGTAAAGCGCGACAGTCAGTTTATGAATGTTTTCTATGGCGAGGATATTTCGGAAGAGCAGGCCGCCGCGTTGGAAGAACAGTTGAACGCGAAATACGGAAACCGCATGGAAATCACCATGGTGAATGGCGGTCAGCCGATTTACTACTTCCTGATTTCGGTTGAATAAGATGGATTGGAATACGAATATTCGTTATTTAAAAGGCGTTGGAGAAAAACGCGCCAAAGATCTTCATAAATTGGGCATCGATACCGTCGGTGCCCTTTTGCGTTATTATCCGCGCGGCTATGAAGATTGGAGTGCGCCGAAACCGATTGCCGACTGCCGACCGGGGGAAAAGGTCTGCGTGAAGGCGACCTTGGTGACGAAAGTTTCTGAGGAGAAAAAACGCCCCGGGATGGTACTCTACCGGTTTGCGGCGGAGGATGCCGACGGCGGCAGAATGACCGTGACCCTGTTTAATACGCGTTATTTGGCGATGCGCCTGCATGAAGGAAGCACCTATCTCTTTTTGGGAAAGATGGGAGAAAATTCTTTCTGGCCGGAGATGACCTCGCCTGAAATTGCCGAGGTCGGGGCGGCGAAGATCTGCCCGGTTTATTCCCTGACGGCAGGGATCTCTTCTAAAATTATTGCCAAGTTTGTGCGAGCCGCCTTGGCGGTCGGCTTGCCGGAAGATCCGATACCGGCGGATATTTTGGCGAAAGAAAGACTCTGCTCGTTGGCGTATGCGCTGGAAAACATCCATTTTCCGCATGATTCGGAGGCTTTGGAACGCGCCAAAAAACGGTTGGTTTATGAAGAACTGTTTGTCCTGCAAACCGCACTCGGATTGTTAAAGCATAAACGGCGCTCGTCGACCGGCATCACGGTGACCGACGATTGCCGTGCCGAATTTATCGCGGCGATGCCGTTTGAGCTGACCGGCGCACAGCGGCGTGCGATTGGGGAATGTATGACCGATTTGCAATCGGGTAGGGTAATGAACCGACTGTTGCAGGGTGATGTCGGCAGCGGCAAAACCGCCGTGGCGGCAGCACTTTGCTTCGTTCTTGCCAAAAACGGCTACCAGGCGGCGCTGATGGCACCGACCGAATTGTTGGCGGAACAGCATTTTCATTCTCTGACGGCATTGTTTGAGCCTTTTGGTATTTCCTGCGTTTTGCTGACCGGGTCTAAAACCAAAAAGTAAAAGGAACAGATCAAACAACAGCTTGCTTCGGGACAGGCACAGGTTGCTGTCGGCACGCATGCGTTGCTGACCGGGGATGTGACCTTTGGTCGGCTGGGTTTGGTGATTACGGATGAACAACACCGTTTCGGTGTGGCACAGCGGGCTCAGCTTGCCGCCAAGGGCGGACAGCCGCACACCTTGGTCATGTCGGCGACGCCGATTCCGCGCACGCTGGGATTAATGTTATACGGCGATTTGGATCTGAGTGTGTTGGATGAATATCCCCGCGGTCGAAAACCCATTGCCACCTACTGTGTGCCGTCGAGTTATCATGCGCGGGTTTACCGGTATATCCAAAAACATTTGGATGACGGCAGACAAGGCTATTTGGTCTGTCCGTTGGTGGCGGAAAGCGAAACGGTCGATACCGCTTCGGCGGAAGAATTTTTCGATAACTTGAGCCGGGAGGCATTTGCCGGTTACCGGCTGGGCTTACTGCACGGCAAACTGCCGGCAAAGGAAAAAGAAAAGGTCATGCGCGCCTTTCAGGACGGGACGGTGCAGTTGTTGATCTGCACCACGGTCATAGAGGTCGGTATTGATGTGCCGAATGCCGCGATCATGGTCATTGAAAATGCCGAGCGGTTCGGACTCTCCCAACTCCATCAGCTGCGCGGCCGCATTGGACGCGGTCCGTATGATTCCACCTGTATTTTGATTTCCGACAGCCGCGCCGAGCGGCTCAAGGTTCTGTGCAGTACGACCGACGGTTTTCAAATTGCCGATGAGGATTTAAAACTGCGCGGCGTCGGCGACTTTTTGGGACGGCGCCAGCATGGTCTGCCCGAATTTAAAATTGCGGATCTGTCAAACGACCTGACCCTGATGAAGGAAGTGCGAAAAACAGTAGCGGCACTCGTGGAAGAGGATCCGCGTCTCGGAAGGTCGGATCATGCCGCGTTGAAAAAAGAGGTCATCGCACTCTACCGCAAAATGAATGATAATTAATGTCTGTGAAACAAAGGTATATTTTTCCGTATTCTGTTTACGCTATTTAAATAGGTGCAACGGCAGAAAAAAAGGTTGACAAAAGCGTAAAACTGTGATATCCTTTTGTAATGCGTGGAATTGTGCGCAATTCCACCCAAATTTTCCAAAGAAAGGAAGGTGTAATGAGTGCCTACTTTTAACCAGTTAGTTCGCAGTGGTCGTGAGACCGTGGAGAAAAAGGCCAAAGCGCCTGCGCTCTTAAAGGGTTTTAACTCGATGAAACGCAAGCAGACCGATAACGATTCTCCGCAGAAACGCGGCGTTTGTACCGCTGTCAAGACCTCCACGCCGAAAAAGCCGAACTCTGCGCTTCGTAAGATCGCGAGAGTACGCCTTTCCAACGGAATCGAAGTTTCGGCTTACATTCCGGGTATCGGACACAACTTGCAGGAGCACAGTGTCGTTCTGATCCGTGGCGGCCGTGTTAAGGATTTGCCCGGTGTGCGTTATCACATCATTCGCGGAACCCTTGATACACAGGGTGTTGCAAACCGTATGCAGGCGCGCTCCAAATATGGTGCAAAGCGTCCGAAGGCAGGTGCGAAGTAATTTAAGGCAAATTCTCTGCTGCCAAACAAGCAGCGGCGTTTATATATAGTATAACGCCTTGCTTGGTGCCACGGGACTTTGTCACTCGAGTACCTATGATATCATCTTTATGAAGGAGGGAAGTAAAGTGCCAAGAAGAGGCTTTATTGCAAAGCGTGATGTTTTGCCGGATCCGATCTACAATTCCAAGACCGTGACCCGTTTGATCAACAACATTATGCTGGACGGTAAGAAGGGTGTTGCCCAGAAAATCGTTTACGGCGCTTTCGAAATTATCCAGGAAAAAACCGGAAAAGAACCGTTAGAGGTTTTTGAAGCGGCGATGGAAAATATTATGCCGCAGTTAGAGGTTAAGGCTGTCCGTAAGGGCGGCGCAACCTATCAGGTTCCTTTTGAGGTTCGTCCGGAACGCAAACAGACCTTGGGTCTGCGTTGGCTGACAACGTACAGCCGCAACCGCAACGAACGCACAATGAAAGAGCGTCTCGCTGCTGAAATTCTCGACGCCGTCAACGGAGTAGGCGGTGCCGCGAAGAAACGCGAAGATACGCACAAGATGGCAGAAGCAAACCGTGCGTTTGCACACTACAGATGGTAGCGTCATCTTAATGTACAAGCCGCCTCATCGGCGGAATGGAGGTTCCTATGCCAAGAAAAGTTTCTCTTGAAATGACAAGAAATATTGGTATTATGGCACATATTGACGCGGGTAAAACCACTACCACCGAGCGTATTTTGTTCTATACCGGTATCAACCGTAAAATGGGCGAAACGCATGACGGTGCGTCAACTATGGACTGGATGGAACAAGAGCAGGAGAGAGGTATCACCATTACCTCCGCCGCAACGACTTGTTTCTGGAAAAACCATCGTATCAATATTATCGACACGCCCGGACACGTGGACTTCACGGTTGAAGTTCAGCGTTCTCTGCGCGTATTGGACGGTTCTGTGACCGTTCTCTGCGCAAAGGGCGGTGTTGAACCGCAGTCTGAAACCGTTTGGCGTCAGGCTGATGAGTATCGCGTTCCCAGAATGATCTATGTCAACAAAATGGACATCATGGGCGCGGACTTTTATCATGTTCTTGATATGATCAAAGAGCGTTTTAACTGCAATGCAGTGCCGATTCAGTTGCCGATCGGTTGTGAAGATACCTTCAAGGGTATCATCGACCTGGTCGAGAACGAAGCGGAAGTTTATTATGATGACCTCGGAAAGGATGTTCGCAAAGAACCGATCCCCGAGGACATGAAAGAACTCGCCGAGAAGTACCGTACCGCCCTGATCGAATCCATCGTCGAGCAGGACGAAGAATTAATGGAAAAATACTTTGAGGGCGAAGAGCCGTCGGTCGAGCAGATCAAAAAGATCATCCGTAAAGCCACCATCGCCAACGAAATGGTGCCGATTTGCTGCGGTACTTCTTACCGTAACAAGGGCGTTCAGCCGTTGTTGGACGCGATTGTGGACTATATGCCGGCACCGACCGATGTTGAAAGTATCAAGGGTATCAACCCTGATACCGACGAAGAAGAAGTCCGTCATTCTTCCGATAGCGAACCGTTCTCGGCTTTGGCGTTTAAAATCGCCACCGACCCGTTCGTCGGAAAGATTTGCTTCTTCCGCGTTTATTCCGGTACCGTTGACGCCGGATCGGGTGTTTATAACACCGTAAAACAGAACCGTGAAAGATTGGGTCGTATCTTGCAGATGCACGCCAACCACCGTGAAGATATCGAGACTTGCTACGCCGGTGATATTGCCGCCGCAGTCGGACTCAAGAACACCACGACCGGTGATACACTCTGCGATGAGAAGCATCCGATCATTCTTGAATCCATGAACTTCCCGGAACCGGTTATTCGCGTCGCAATCGAACCGAAGACCAAAGCCGGTCAGGAAAAAATGGGTATTGCTTTGGCAAAACTTGCTGAAGAAGATCCGACCTTTAAGTGCTACACCGATGAAGAAACCGGGCAGACCATCATCGCCGGTATGGGTGAGTTGCACTTGGAAATCATCGTCGACCGTTTGCTCCGTGAATTTAAGATCGAAGCCAATGTCGGCGCACCGCAGGTTGCTTACAAAGAAAGTATCCGCAAGAAGATTGATCATGAAACCAAGTATAAGCGTCAGTCCGGTGGTTCCGGTCAGTACGGTCATGTTAAGATCATTGTCGAGCCGAATGAAACCGGCAAAGGCTATGAATTTATCAACGCTGTTACCGGCGGTACCATTCCGAAGGAATTTATTCCGGCGGTTGATGCCGGTATTCAGGGCGCTTTGCAGGCCGGTGTTTTAGCAAACTATCCGGTTGTCGATGTCAAGGTTACACTGTATGACGGTTCTTACCATGAAGTCGACTCCTCGGAAATGGCGTTTAAGATTGCCGGTTCTATGGCATTCAAAGAGGCTTGCCGTAAGGCAGACCCGGTTCTCTTGGAACCCATCATGAAGGTTACCGTTATCGTTCCGGAAGAATATATGGGCGATGTTATCGGTGACTTGAATTCCCGCCGCGGCGAGATTCAGGGCTTCGAGGACCGTTCGGGCGTAAAACAGATCAACGCTCGTGTACCGCTCGGTGATATGTTCGGTTATGCAACCGACCTTCGTTCCAAAACACAAGGTCGCGGCCAGTATGTCATGGAACCCGACGGTTATAAGGAAGTTCCGAAGAGCATTGCCGAAAAGATTATCTCCACCCGTACCAAGAAGGACTAATCTTTTTTGAAATAATGCTTGATATTTCGGGAAAAATTTGTTAAACTGTTATTATTAAATAAAAATTCATTTATTTAAGGAGGAAAATTACAATGGCAAAGGCAAAATTTGAAAGAACTAAGCCCCATGTAAACATTGGTACCATTGGTCACGTTGACCATGGTAAGACCACTTTGACCGCAGCAATCACCAAGTATCTGTCCCTGAAGGGTTTTGCACAGTTTGAAGACTATGCAAATATCGATAAGGCTCCGGAAGAGAGAGAGCGTGGTATCACCATCAATACTGCTCATGTTGAGTATGAGACGGAAGCTTGTCACTATGCTCATGTTGACTGCCCCGGACACGCTGACTATGTTAAGAACATGATCACCGGTGCTGCTCAGA
>JAFWUH010000054.1 GCA_017524165.1 Clostridia bacterium
AATCATGACCGAAGGGGAATTGTCGAGCACGACCGCAATCTTCCCGTCCAAAATACACGCGCTGGCATAATCCGGGCGCTCGGTAAATTTGAATTTCGGAAAAGGATTCAGAAATTTACTCGGTACCAAGGCTTCGGCAACGGCCTGCTGGGTCATGGATATACCGTTTAATTTCAGCTTTTTGAAACGGTCCCGAAGAAGCTGCAGGGCTTTCGGATCGGCTAAGCCGTCAATATAGCTGATAGCAATATCTAATTTTGTTCGGTTGCCGATTTGCACATATTCCATCCGAAGCTTCTCGGTGCGGATTCGGCGACGAATCAACGCGGTGTTGAAAATCAGGGTTTCCACAAATCCGTCCCGCGAGCCGCGCAGAGAACGGTCTTTTTGCGGTTCTTCCACCGCACGCACGGGATAAGAACGCGTATCAATGCAGAGTGCGCCGTCAATGCCCTGAATGACCAGTACGGCGGGACCGGATAAAACGGCGGTTACAGCCGCCGAAACGGTGTTTACAACATCGACTTCGACATAGGGCATACGATCCAGTTGAAATTGTTGCATGGAAGTAATGCCGGCAAGGGTATCAGGCGTTTGTTTAAAGAGAAACTCCAGCATTTTTTCAAAGATTTCATCTTTAATGAATCCGTCAATAAAATACAGAACCGCGGGGCGCTCTGCCACAATCAGGTCGCGTTTGATCAAATCGAAGCTTTGCTCGGGACAAAGCGAGGTATCCATCGCGCGCACAAAATGTTCGTAATCCAACATCAAAAAACACCTTCCTGCGGGTAGTTTGTCCGCAAAAAGGTGTTTTAATCAGTTGGATTCTTTTTTCTTCGGATGCAACAGATCCTGCATGATACGAATCGAACACCACAGCGCAATAGCGCTAAACGCAACAATGCCGCCGATAATGATAACCGACAGCCAAGCAGAGGGCTTTTCGGGGGTTTCACCGACAGAAAGAGTTCGGAAAAGACGGTCGGGCAGATCATCCGCCGTTTCTTCTCCGGCTTCGATCCAAAGGGTGAATTGCGTGTTTCGGCAGACGGTAAGATACCGTGTTACGGTAAAATTCCCTGCGTCATCCGCAGCCGTACTGTGCAACCGAAAATACGGCACCTTGTTTTGACCGTAAATAATACTGCCCGAAATCCCGTCGGCTAAAAAGTGCGGCAGTAATTTTTCTAAATCATTCTTTTCGTAACCGGCAAAGGATTTTGCCGACCGACTGAATGCGTTTTGTTCGGCTGTAAGACTTAAGCGAACACCGCCGTCCTTTGCGGCGGCGACCGTCAAAACATGGTTCTGCGCGCGGTAGTCACGAAACTGTTGCTCGGGAATTCCCAACAACGCGGCAGCTTCCTTGGTGTTTTCCGCCGAAACAACGGTATAGTTTTCGCCGAGCTGTAAGCGGTAGGACGGCAGTTCCTCCTGCGCATTTACCGAAAAAGAAAGCACCGAAAACAACAAAATGATCGCCAGATAACAAACTCGTTTGATCCTCATTTTAAGATACCGTTTTGCCGTTTGGCGGCGGTCAGCGTATTTTTCATCAACATGGTAATAGTCATCGGTCCGACGCCGCCCGGCACCGGAGTGATGGCGGAGGTCTTTTCGGCGACCCGGTCAAAATCAACATCCCCGCAAACCTTGCCGTCGACGCGGTTAATGCCGACATCAATGACAACAGCGCCCTCTTTCACCATATCTGCGGTCACAAAGTTTGGCTTGCCGACCGAGGAAACCAAAATATCGGCGTTCAGACATACTTCTTTTAAATTCTTTGTTTTGCGGTGGGTGACCGTCACCGTGCCGTTTTCATGCATTAAAAGCATTGCCATCGGCTTGCCGACGATGTTGGAACGACCGAGAACCACACAGTTTTTCCCCTCGACAGAAATGTCTTCATGGTGCAGCATTTCGATAATACCGGCAGGGGTGCAGGGGACAAAATCAAAGTCACCGATCATGATATGACCGACATTTTGCGGGTGGAACGCATCGACATCCTTTGCCGGCAAAATGGCGTTGATCACCTTTTTTTCGTCCAGATGTTTGGGCAATGGCAACTGACAGAGAATGCCGTTGATTTCCTTTCGATGATTTAATTCGTCAATTAAATGGAGCAGGGTGGCTTCATCGGTATCTTCGGGCAGGGCATATTCTTCCGAAACAATGCCGAGTGCCGCGCACGCCTTCTTTTTATTCGCAACATAGATTTTAGAGGCGGGATCTTCGCCCACAATAATAACCGCCAATCCGACCGAGACGCCCTGTTGATTCAATGCTTTTACTTCCTCGGCAATGCCGGCTCTGACATCGGCTGAAATGGCTTTTCCGTCAATTCTCTTGTACATCGTTCTTCTCCTCTTCCAATACGGGGGTTTCTTCGTTATCAAAAACCGATTGATAGGTTTCTTCGGTTACGGCGGTTTTTTTGCGGCGCAGGATCAGCACCAGTGCCGTCGCACAGCCAAGTACCGCCAAAACAGAAAGCAGACAGGATACTTTCAAATTCCCGATCATTAAACTGTCGGTTCTTAACAGCTCGATCAAGGCTCGACCGGTACCGTACCAAATACCGTAGGTTAAAATGATCTGACCGTTGAATTGTCTGCGTTTACTGAGAAAATGCAGAAGGAAAAATCCGCCGAGGCACCAGATGGATTCATACAAAAAGCAGGGATGTACCATGCCGGGACCCATTTCGGCAATAGTGCGGGTGCTTTCCATCCCGAAGAAAGAACTGCCGGTAAAGGCGCCGTAGGCTTCCTGGTTAACGAAATTTCCCCACCGGCCGACACTCTGACCGAGACAAAATCCGATGGCGGTCAAATCAAACATGTTCCAAATCGGCACCTTGCGCAACCGGCACATAATACCGCCGACAACCAGGGCGCCGATCACACCGCCGTAAATGGCTAATCCGGCAAAACCGGAAGAGTTGCCGAACCCGAAAAAATCCGAGATGCTGTGGATCGGTTCGCCGTCGAAAATCAGGTAGTAGGATCTCGCGCAAAGCACGGCTAACGGTGTGGTGACCAAGATCACATCCACCATACGGTCGGGATCAATGTCAAAGCGTTTGGCGTTTTTAAAGCCATACAGTAACGCCAGCAAAAAACCAAAGGCAATCAAAATGCCATACCAGTAAATATGCCATTTATTGGAACCCAACGGAATGGAAAACGCCACGGGTTTCAAGGTCAAATGAATGCCGAAAATCGTTACTTGGTACATGACTCGCCCTCCGTTTCTTCCTGCGGCAGAATGACCGACAAGACGCATTTATCCTGTTGGAACAGCGCAAGCCGTTTCAAAACATCATCAATGGTGATGGATTTCAAGAGCTTTAATTCCTCAAACAGTTCTAAATCGGCGACGGCACATTCGGTCAACTGTGTTGCCAGTCCTTCAATATTGTCAAAGCGACGGATGGCGTCACCGTACATGCCGCGTTTTACGGCGGCAAACAGCTTTTTATCAATGCCTTCGGTCTTCAACCGCTCAATTTCTTCGGCAATCGCGTCGGCAACCTTTTGCGGGTCGCGGGATTCGCCCTCGAAAAGCACAGCGGCATAGCCGTGACCGTGAAAATACTCGGCTTCAAATTCATCGTTGATATAGCCGTCTCGAATCAAACGGGCATACAGTGGAGAAGCGTCGCCGCAAATCAGTTCCAGCAAAAGCGCCATACAAATGCGGGTCTTTAAACTGCGGACGGGACTTTTAATAGCGTGTTTATATCCGAAACAGAATAATGGCATGGAAACCGCCAACCGTTGTTCAATATAGGGCGTCGCAACAGTATCGGGCTCCGAAAAAGTGCCGCGCTCGATGTCGACCGGCGCATTGGGCTTAATGGCGGCGTTGATTTGCCGAAGTGTTTTTTCGGTGTCAAAGTTGCCGACGATGCAAAGAAACATATTCGACGGATTGTAAAAGGTTTCATAGCATTGATAAAGTAATTCCGCATTGATTTCGGCAATGGATTCCACCGTTCCGGCAATATCAATGCGTACTGGATGCTCGGTATACATGGTTTTTAACAGATTGAAAAGCACACACCATGCCGGACTGTCGTCATACATCCGAATTTCCTGACCGATAATGCCTTGCTCTTTGGCAACCGTTTCCTCGGTAAAATAGGGAGATTGCACAAAATCCAGCAAAATGGCAAGGTTATCTTCAAACCGGTTGGTGCAGCTGAACAAATAACAGGTTCGGTCAAAAGAGGTGTAGGCGTTAGCATAACCGCCCGTTTCGGCATAGCGGTTAAAGGCGTCGCCGTCCTCACTTTCAAACAGCTTGTGCTCCAAATAGTGGGCAATGCCCTCCGGCACATGGATCATGGAACCGCCGTTTTTGGCAAAGCAGGTGTCAATGGAACCGTAACGGGTGCCGAATACGGCGTAAGCAGATGAAAATTGCGGTTTTTCCATCAGATAAATCTTTAAACCGGAAGGATGATCTACCTGGACATAGCTATCGCCAAACGGGTTCTCATAAACAGTTCGCTTCATGATTTTCCTCCTTTTCCTTCGGTAACAGACGGTAAACGGTATGCAATTGGATGCCGTTTGCGGCGTCGATAATCTGCTCGCGCGTTACCGTGCTAATCTGTGCGGCAAAATCATCCGGCGTCCATAGATTCTCATCGGCAATGCGTAAGGAAAACCACAGATTCATCGCATTTTGACTGTCATTGGCGGCGCGAACGGAATCCGAAATGCTTTTAAGGGATGCTTGATACTCAAAATCCCCGAATTCTCCGCGCTGTACGCTTTCTAACTGCTTCAAAATTTCCTGTTCCGCACGGTCGGCGTTTTTCATTTCTACACCGGAATCTACAAGCAAAAGTCCCTTGCCGCGGTAGGACGAGGCGGAACAGTAGTAGCAAAGGCTCATTTTTTCCCGAACATTGGCAAACAGTTTGGAATAGGGTCCGCCGCCGAAAAGGTCACACATGACCGTCAGCGGCAATGCCGCGGTATCGTTGCCGTTCAGTCGGCTTGAAAAACCCATGACTAATTTGCCCTGCGCTACATCCATGCGTTCGGTCAGATGCTGTACCGTTTTGCACGGCTTGGTCGGGATGATTTTTTGACAGTCGGTGATCTCTGTGCGCTCCATTGTGGAAAAGCGTTCGGCGATCCGCGTAAATAAATTATTCGGCAGCGCGTTGGAAAGCACATGAACACGGACTTTGGCATGCTTTAACATATGACGCCATGCTTGATAAAGTTCTTCGCCGGTAAGTGCCTCCACCTGTTCCGCCGTTCCGCATTTCGGCGTGCCATAGACATCGTCACGGAACATGGCGGAAAGCATTTTCGTTTTGGCATAAAGGCGTTTGTTGTTCATTTCGCCGTAAATATGCTCCACGGCTTTGCGTTTTTCCCGTTCTACATCTTCGGCAAAGAATGCGCCGTTTTCAACCTTCGGCTCAAAAATCATCTGCATTAACAGGTCGCAAGCTTGCTCGGTCAGGGATTCTTCATCCAGCGCAAATCGGTCATGTATGACCGAGATCGAAAGCTGCAGCAGTTGTAAATCGCCATGCTTTTCGGCTACCGCCTCCAACTGTGCACCGTACAGTTTGTTCAATTTGTAGTTTAGCTTGGAAAAATCCGGATACTCTTTACTGCAGGTGGTCATTAAAAACGGAAGCAACGCATTGGCGGCAACCGTTTTCGGCGACAGCGGCAGATAAAAGTTAAATGAAATCAAGGTGGTACGGAATCGGTTATCGCGGTAAAACAGTCCGTCCACACCGTTGCCGAGTGAAGTAATCGTAACAGGCATATTTTTCCTCCGAAAATGATTTATTTTTCTATTGTACCATAAAAACATTTAAAATAAAACCTTTTTTTGTCGGATTTTTTTCGTTCTTTTCAAAAAAATAAGCGCAGCCAAACCGATGGCTACGCTTGACGGCTACAGGGAATAGACAATAATTCCGGAAACTATAATTGACAATCCAATAAACTTTTTGAGACTTATTTTTTCTTTTAAAATAAATCTGCTGAGAAGTGCAACAAATATATATTCTGTTGCACCGAGAATCGGTCCTAAAGAAAGCGGTATTTCTTTGTATGCAGCAATCGTGCAAAATGTTGCACCAAAAAATATTGAATATGAAATAATTACATACGGATTCACATATTCCCGTATTTTATTTTCGTATTTTTTTCCGGCACTCTTTTTTAAAATTATTTGCGCTATCGCAGATACAACAACACCGGCAATATAAATAAGTGAAAAAATTATTTGTCTACTCATCTGACTTCACCACTATGATTACGCCGACAATGACAATAACTGCACCGATTATCATATTCCAAGTAACGGATTCTTTAAAAATTAAAAATCCCCACACAATTCCCCATATAATGCTTACAGCTTTATTACAAAAAGCTGTAGTTAAAGGAATGTGCTTTAAAATCTGTTGCCAAACTATTGCGTATGCCATAAGGATTCCGATAATACCGGCATAAAACAAGCAAAATTCAGGTGATAAAAAATCATGTTGAGATGCCATTTTCGAAAATATGCCACCAATTGAATTTACAGCCAAAAGAATATGTAACAGAATATAGTAAAAATGTTTTTTTTCAATCAAGTTACTTGTATTCTTCATTGTCATAATTCCCTGAAATATTAATTGTATCATGGATTACATATTGGGGAGAATTATTTATACAAATATATATTCGCCCAATGTATTCACCTAACATACCAAGCATCAGCATTATTAAACCGCCAATAAAGAGCATAATGGATATTATTGAGCTCCATCCGGCAACAATATTTGGACAGGTTAACTTCCTTATAATTGTAAATGCACCAAAAATAAAACCTGCAATCGCACAGATTAAGCCTATTATCGACGATAATTGCAGTGGCTTTATTGAAAATGCAGTAAGTCCGTTCATCCACATTCGAAGCATTTTTGAAAAAGTAAATGTTGTTGAACCGCTTATTCTTTTCCTTTCTTCCATTGTAACATTTACAATGTCTCTTGTTGTTCTTAACAATAAACCTGTCATATATGGATATGGATTTTTATATTTAATAATTTCTTCAACAACATATCTTTTCATAGCAAGAAAATTTGTTACTCTCATATCTTTTGGTTTGCCTACTATGATTTCAGTCATTCTTCTATTAATAAAAGTTCCAAAACTTTTAAATGGGCTTTGCTTATATTCGGAATATTTCGCAATAGAAACATCATGTCCCTCTTCTAATGGTTTTATCAAATCCCATAAGTTTTGTATTGGACATTGTCCATCGTCATCCATAATGACAGTATAGTCGCCTTTAACATTTGCAAGTCCTGCCATAACGGCACCGGGCCTATTCATGTTTTTAGCTAAGTTTATTAATCCGACTTTTTTGTTTTTTGAAATGATTTCAATCAAAACATTTTTAACATTATCCGGAGAACAGTCATTTACTGCAATTACTTCATAATCGTATTTACTGTTTTTGCTTATGATCTCATCAATCTCTTCAATAACAACTCTTATTGTTTTTTCGCTACCGTAGCAAGGGATAACGAAACTAATTGTTTTTTTGTTCTGATCCATTAATTATTCTCCCGTTAATGTTCTTCTTCGTTTTTGACAAACCGATTTAATTCCATTTCTTTTTTATAATCCTCTAAATATGCAATATAATCATATTCTGGCTCATATCCCAATTCGTCTTTTATGTTCTGAATGTCCATGACAAAGTTTTGGCAATCTTTTTTATCAGGACACGCAATTATTTTAGATGGATGACCTTTAGGAGAAAACACCTTAATTATTCCTTCTATTTGCTCTCT
>JAFWUH010000055.1 GCA_017524165.1 Clostridia bacterium
GCTCGTGCTCATGGGTTGTGGTGCAGCAGTTTCTTTAGGATGTACAAATGCTGACCCAGAAACCGTTGTTGGTACATCATTAGCTTTCGGTCTCGCCGTAGTGGCAATGGCTTACACCATCGGTGGTATCTCGGGTTGCCATATCAACCCCGCTATCACTCTCGGCGTATGGCTCAGTGGTCGTATGAACAGTAAAGAGGCTTGCGGCTATATGGTGAGCCAGGTTATCGGTGCTATTATCGGTTCGGCAGTTCTCTATTGCCTCACCACCTCAGCAGGTCTCGAGGGAACAGGAGCCAACGACCTTCAGGCTAACGGCGCCGGCACCATTCCCGTACTCGGCGGTCTTTTGGCAGAGATATTCTTTACTGCCGAATAAATGCCGGAAAATATATTTTCGCCATTCATTGCCGTGATCGCCGGTAACCGTGCGCTTGGAATGAATATGACAAATATAGTCATAATCGTCGATTCTATCCGCCATTTGAACCAAAAACGGCGCCACATCTCTTCCGCGGCTATCAAAAAGTTCCACCGTAAAGTGCTCACAGTTGCATTTTTCTTTTAAAGTTTGGCGAATCAGGGTTGCTTTCTCCTCGGTATCTGTTGAGAAGAAACAATCAAACGGATAAGGGATCTTGTTCAGATTTTCAATCGTTTCCGCTAAAGTTTCGGTGTAGAACATATGAACCTGAACCGCAATCTTCTTATGAAAGTGACAGTTCGGTTCTCCCGGCTCGTTAATAACGGCAACATCATCGTCAAACGGCAGACCCATCAAAGCCTTGGAAACCGTATTGATATTGGCATAACCGTATTTCTGATCCGGTTCCAAATAGGTGCCCTCCGCCCATTCGTTCCACGCATTCACGAACACAAAGCGCTCGTCTTCGTCAAAGTCACGCCGCGCCTGCGTACAAATCAACAGCACCCAGCGATATAAACTCTTGAGCGAGAAATGATGATAGGTAAACCAATTATTCTTACGCCGGGCGGCATTATCCCATGCCATCATACACGCATGGTGTACCGGCTTTTTGCCGACCTTTTTGTCTTTGCCGGTAAAATAATCGTATTCAATGCCATCGACCATTTTTTGATAATTGAAAATAGACGCGCTCTTGCCTTTTAAATCAATATTTCTTTCAGCAAAGGCATTCAGCCAGGTGTTATGCGGCGGGAATTCGATTTCCGCGTCAATATAATCTTCAATTTCCAGTCTTTTTGCCGTATTATTTGCCGTACGGCAGGTCCAAATCAAAATCTCTCCGATACCGATTTCCCGTGCGACTTCTCTCCACTTATTAAAGCTTCTTTTGCAATCCGGGATTTGTCCGGGGTTATAAACGATCACCAACGGTTTCCCTTTGACTTTGATATACCGCTTGTCGTCAATATACGGCTTCAAATCGCGAATAAAACGATCATCATCACTTTCGGAATAGTCCTGTTGGATCAGAATATCTCTGTTTTGACCGTCCCATGCTCTCGTCCAGTTTTCATTTGCCCAACAAAGACAGAACGGAATATCAATTTCCGGATGCTCCAACAGCATATCCACCGGCTTTTCCATCAGCCGTTTCCCGGAAAACCAATAGTAATAAAAGCAAAAGCCGTAAATACCGTGTTGTTTGGCAAGCGCCGCCTGCTTGCGCATCGTTTCAATATCACTTAAATCGTAATACCCGATATCCTCATGCGGCACCCGCGGTTGATAATGACCGTTAAAGCGGGGTTCTGCCACGCGGGTATTACTCCATTCGGTAAAGCCTTTGCCCCACCATTCATCATTTTCTTTGAAGGTATGATATTGCGGCAAATAATATGCCAACATCTTCACATCTGTTTGTTTGCCGGAAAAATCCTGATTATCTTGATAGGAAGCATCATAATCAACATATTCTTTTCCCGGATCAAATATTTGAAAATACTCGTCCGCTTCAGCGTTCATTTTGGATAAGCCGAGGAAACTGCGGATGCGTTGGAACACCAGCGACATACCGCCCTCCCGGTATGCTTTCCGACATTTACGCAGTAATTTTACCGGCGCGGATCTTAAAATAATCCGCTTGATCACACGAAACGGACCGGTTAACAGATATAGATTACCTTGACACCGTTCCAGTTCCACATACAATCCGTTGACCGCATCTCTTTTGGCGGTAACATCGGCAAATAATTCTTCAACCAATTTTTCCTCGGTATGATCAACGGTACTGTTCAAAACCGAATAACCGTTTCTGATTTTCAGATCGGTATTGGAAAGCACAACCAATCCCACCGGATCAAGATGATCCGGTGTTGTCAGTTCAAAATAATGATAATCTCCTTTTGGAAAATAGCCAAACCAATAAACATACCGGAATTTTTCCGCCTGTTGTTCCGCAAACTGCTTGTTTTCCGCGGTCAAGATCGGCAAAATGATCGTATCGCCGATGGAGGAAAATCCTTTCGTCGGCAGGAATCGCGGCGCATCCTCTGCGGAAAGCAACACGGTATGAAAATATTGATTCTCCAACTCGTTCGCATCATTGATTTTTTCAAAAACAACATCATCAACCGACTTTAAGGATTTCCGAAAAGCAGAAATCGACGCTCTTTGAAAAGAAACCACTTTCAAATTTTTGATGCCGCGCACCGAAAAATCAAATGGATCGCCACAAGCATCCGATGCGATCAACATAGATTGATGATAGCCGATATCATTGGCAATCGTATATTTAATTTTTTCAAGTATTTTTTGCATACCGTCTTCCCTCATCAACCGTTTTGTAAGGATTTATATGCGTCACAAACCTCTTGTGTCGGTCCGAGCATACGCAATTTACTTTTCTCGATCCACAGCACTCTCGTGCACATGCTTTCGATCTGAGCAATTGAATGCGAAACCAAAATAACCGTCGTGCCGCCCGCCATCATTTCACGGATCCGTTGCTCGCACTTTTGCTGAAACAGGAAATCACCGACGGATAAGATTTCATCCACGATCAGAATATCCGGTTTAACCATGGTCGCAATAGAAAAGGCAATGCGCGCGACCATACCGGAAGAATAATTCTTGATAGGCATGTCCAGGAAATCCCGAAGCTCGGCAAAATCCACAATATCATCAAACTTTGAAGAGATAAAATCCTTTTCAAATCCGAGCACCGCACCGTTCAAATAAATATTCTCTCTGGCGGTAAGCTCTCCGTCAAAGCCGGCGCCGAGTTCAATCAGCGGGGCAATCTTTCCGTCGATGGAAACCGTACCGGTGGTCGGCGTCAATATCCCGGAAATGATTTTCAACAGTGTACTTTTGCCACTGCCGTTTGTGCCGACAATACCAAACACTTCCCCTTTTTTCACCTTTAAGGAGATATCCGAAACGGCAACAAAATCTTTATAGAACAACTGTCCTTTGACCATTTTTAAAAAGTATTCTTTTAAACTGTCAATTTTTTCCGAACTCATGTTAAAATGCATTGAAACATTGTCCAGCGTAACAGCATATTGATTTTCCGTCATGATTTCACCTAATTAAATATATAAAATAAATTTCTTCTGTTTGCGTTCAAAGAAAATAATAGCAATCAACAATGTCACGATTGCAATGGCAAGACATATCGCATTTTCTTCGATGGTCGGACATTGATGATAGAACAAAACATTTCTGAAATATTTGATATAGTGATAAAGAGGATTAAAGTTCAGCAAAAATTGCATTTTGGGCGATAAAGATTCCACCGGATAAAAGATCGGCGTAATATATCCGAGCGCTAATAACAACACCCCGTACAGATGTTGCACATCTCTCAAAAAGACCTCCGCCGTTGCCAGGATCATGCCTGTACCGAATGTAAAGATGAAATAATACAGGAAGAAAAGCGGTAAAAACAAAATCGAAGCGGTCGGTACCACCCGGTAATACGCAAGAACGATAATCGCCGGGATAAAAGAAATGAGAAAATTACAAGCCGAAAAGACCGTTCGACTCAATGGAAAAATGCATTTCGGCATATAAACCTTCTTGATCAACTGTCCGCTTCCGATAATGGATAACAGCGAAAATTGCGTGGACTCGGAAAAGAAATTAAACATGATTTGTCCCAAGATCAAGTATGCGGGAAACTTCTCGATATTAAAACGGAAGACAAAAGAGAAAACTGCCGACACCACAACCATCATCAAAAGCGGACTGATCAAACTCCAAGCTATGCCCAAGATGCTACGACGGTATTTTACCTTAAACTCTTTGCCGACCAACTGTCCCAAAAGGAACCGATAATCGGTAAAGGTTTCAAAAAGCTCTTGCGAGGTCGTATGCTTCCCTTTTTTCGCAGCATGCACCTGTGCAAAACAAAAGCCGGAAAATGCGGCCACGGTAATCCCGTAAAAGCATAGGAACTTTATCGAAAAGCGGGTATCCACGATCGGATAAAAGAAACGGCTGATCCCATAATAAATACCAAACAATAAAGTGATGCCGCCAATCCCCCAAAAAAATATTTTTTTCCACATTTTTTCCATTTCTTTAAAATCATGCCCTTTCCATAATTAGCACATTATACCATATTAGTATTATACCGCCCAAGCCGCTTAAAGTCAAATAATTTTTACCCGCCGCCGAAATTCCGCCGCCTGAAACAGACCGAAAAAAATCAGACCGTCGGCATTCTTCCGTCTGTACGGAAAACTTCGGGTCTGATTTTTCGATTGCATTTCGTTTTTTTCTGTCCGCCAAAAAACCGTGTGCTTATCCTGATCACAGGTGCTCGGTCAAACGCTTCATGACCTCTGCATAGGCGTCTTCCACACCGCCGAGATCACGGCGGAACCGGTCTTTATCCAGTTTCTCTCCGGTCTTGCTGTCCCACAGTCTGCATGTATCCGGACTGATCTCATCAGCAAGGACGATCGTGCCGTCTGAAAGTCGACCAAATTCCAGTTTAAAATCAACCAAAGTCACGCCGCACGATGCCCAAAATGATTTCAGCTGATCGTTCACCCGAAACGCATAATCCTTAATTATTTCAATTTCTTCTTTCGTCGCCAACTTCATGGCAATCGCATGATATTCTCCGATCAGCGGATCGCCGAGTGCATCGTTTTTATAAGAAAACTCCACCGTGGGTGTCTCAAACACAACGCCTTCCGCAACACCGTACCGTTGTGAAAAAGATCCGGC
Source organism: Clostridia bacterium (assembly GCA_017524165.1). GTDB lineage: Bacteria > Bacillota > Clostridia > Oscillospirales > Acutalibacteraceae > UBA737. The sequence continues at coordinate 5,168 of JAFWUH010000055.1, forward strand.
GGCGATGTTACGAACGATAACCTCCAGCGGAACGATCGTCACTCTTTTTACGAGCGTTTCGCGATCACTCAACTCCTGCACAAAATGGGTGGGGATATCCGCTTGTTGCAGGCGCTGCATCAATAGATTGCTCATCCTGTTATTGATAACGCCTTTCCCGACAATTGTGCCTTTTTTCAGACCGTTAAATGCCGTAGCGTCATCCTTGTAAGAGACGATCAGCAATTCCGGATCATCGGTCTCAAACACCTTTTTTGCTTTTCCTTCATAGAGTTGATTTCCTTTTGTCATGTTTTTCCTCCATATGTTTTTATGTTTCATTTGCATGGATAATCGTTGCAATAATGGTGACCATCCATGCAAAGCAACACCTTAATTGTCGCGCTCATATCGTTATAGCGCGTATCCAAGACACATCTGCTATTATATCGTACAAATATTCCATTGAATCCATGCTGAAACTATTGCCGATAGCAAGCATTTAAACGGTCTTACGTTTTGGAATATTCACAATAATTTCATCTCCGCATACACTGCAACCATATCGGTCTTTGCCCGCTTTTTCAAAACTTTCCTTTTTCCATGTTTCAAGATAGGCGTAATTGCAGACAAACACTTACTCACCGACATACGGTTTTTCGGGCAAATCTTCACGCTTTAAGGAGCCGACCAACAATTTGCGGAATTTCGTCAAGTCAGTAGCATTTACCTGACCGTCGGCATCGAAATCAAGCACACCGTTGGGGTCGGGGTTGTCGGTCAACAAATTCTTTTTGGCGCGAATCAGGTCAAGCACATTCACAACACCGTCTTCACGCGTGTCACCGTACATCAGCAGTTTTACACTCTTTTCAATGCCGTTATCCCGAACGGTAATACTGTACTCGCGCGGTACATGATAGGGCTTTTTCACGCGAAGGATATAAGTGCCTCCCAATATTCCCGAAAGGGTGAAAGAAGTTTTACCGGTTGTCGATTGAACAACCTTGTCCCCGCGAACCAACTCAACCGTAGTGTTCTCGTCAGCATTGCCGTAGGTTGTAAGGCTGCCCGAAACGGTTGTGCCATCACCGAATACCGTAGCATCGGCGGCACGTTGCAACAGGTTCGCAACATTGGCATTAAGTCCTGCCGTGTAAAGGTCTATCGTGCTTTCACGGTAAAGCGTGCCAAAGCAGACCAAGGCCGACAACAAACTACCCATACGGCTGAAATGCGCTTCATCCGCACCCCACAGATTGATGGTGGGGTCTTCGGCCAATACCTTGTTCATCGCAACGGCTTGGAACGCCGACTTAACGCCATAAACCTCCGAAAGGGTCTCAAATCGGGAAATGAACTCGGGGTTAAAGTCTTCGTAGGTCTGTTTCGGTCCGCCCACAACATAGAAATAGGGTTCTGCGCCACATTCACGAATCAGCGGTACCAAAATGTCCAAAGCCGGACGGGTTTGTTCCGCCGTTCTGTTGCGTCCCTCTTGCAGGAAGACAATATCATAGTTTCCGTTTCTAATTTGTCCCTGCGCATCCTGACCGGCGCCGTCAGTAAGGTCTGCATAGCGGTCCATGGTGCATCCGCCCCATGTAAACATATTGACCGTAACCTGATAACCCGCTTTTTGCGCCATGGACTTAAAGAGACCGGGAACATTGTTTACTTCGGTATGACTGTTGCCGATAAACAAAACCTTCAAATTCTGTTTTGTATTATCGGGAACCTGCGGACGAACGGGACCGGTCGGTTCTTCCGAAGGCTCATCGGGATCGGGATCCGGTTCTACCCACGGTTCATCCACAATCTGTGCAACGGTGGGTGAAAACACAACCTGATTCTTGAATTTATAATTCATATCGTTTGTGTTTTCTTTTCCGTTGCCACCGATTAAAGCGCCGTAGGATTCAAAACGAAGCACATCGCCCTCTTTCATCGAAACCTTTAAGGGGCGGAAGGATGGGAATTTGGACTGCGTTACCGAAGAAAATTCCGTATCAGCCGGCCAAATTTTTTTACCGTTCAGGGTAACTACAACACGGCCTTCCATTTTGGAAGCATCTGTAAACGAACCGTTTTCGCCAAAGACCGGCGTTAAAATAGCACAGGTCAAAACATAGTCGCCGTCTTCAGGGGCTTTATATTGCAGACCTGCCATATCCCACCAATACTCTGTGTTATAAGAGTTGGCATTCAAAAGAACCTGATAGCCGTCACCGACAGCCGAAAGTGGGGAGTCCGCCGAACCGTTTTGCGTGTATTTGTTGTTTGCCGCATCGGCCAACATCATCGTGGCCCAACCGGTTGTATAGTCCAGTGCATTAGAGTAAAGATAAACCGGTTCCCAACCGTAATGATCCCAAATAACGCCAAAGGGATCCTCGGCATTTTCCATTGCGGCTTTGGCCAACTCTTCGGCAGCCGCAACCGCCGGTTTTGTATAAACCGTAGTCGGGTCAATTTCTTCAACTTGATCTGTTTCAACTTCGGCAACCGCCGTCGTCAAAGAAACATTTTTAAACTTAACGCCCGAATTTAGGCCCATCTGTCTCAAATAAATCTTACCCTGCGATTTTAACGGATTGGGATTAAGGGTGCTATAATCCTTATATAAAAGAACTTTTCCGTCGGCCGTAACGGTCAAGGCAGAACCTTCGGCCTTGATGTCAAAGTGATGCCAGTTGTTTTGATATGCGTTCAGGTCAGAAGCGTTTAACCAAACTTCACAAGAGGACTAGTCACGGTCGGTATAAATCGCATAAGCGGTCTGCATCAAGCCGATCTGGTAGTCGTCGCGAATCACAACCGCTGCCCCATCTGCCCAACTATCCGGCGAAGCGATGTACATATCCAGCGATAATTCAAAATCACCGATAACACCGCCGCTTATGCCGGTGTAAATTTGAACTTCAGATTCCCAGCCTAATGCATTGGGCGCTAAAACCACATCCTCACCGTCGGCCACTGCCGTCCAGGTGCCGGGCGCATCGATTTGTGTGCCGGTGTTACCGACCGAAATATCCAACGGAACCGTCTTCACTTTTGTGCCGGTTGCCTTGGCAATGGTCGGTTGCATGCTTATGGTGTTCATATATCCATTAGGGTTCACGGTCGGGGTGTTCTGCCCGATTTGACCGCCAAATCCCTCAAACCGAATAATATCTCCCTGCGCCAAAGAAACCAAAAGATTGGAAACCGAGGGATTGCTTTCGGCCGTAACCGAAGCATAATCGGTATCGGTCGGCCAAATTTTTACGCCGTTTTTCGTAACAATAACATGACCGTCCCCGTTTTCACCGTCCAGCGTGTTTACAAAACTTTGTATACTGGAATTGTAAACGCGACCCGGCAATATTGCACTGCAGGAAATCACATAATCCCCTGCTTCGGCGGCCGTAAAGGCCACACCGGCTTTACTCCACCAATTCGCACTTGCATATTGGTTGGCGTTAATGTCTACATAGTACTCACCGTTGCCTTCCCGCCGTTGAACAATGGCAGAAGGTTGTGCCATACCGGTTCCGTCCATCGCAAAATAATAAATGTCGGAATTAATGGCATTCAGTTCCATATCTTTCCAACCACCCGATTGTCTGGTTTGGTATTGAAGTTTCCATTGACCGTCGGGCGTTACCATTGCATCTCCGGTACCTGCGGTAGCCGAATTTTGGTTGGCCGCCGCCTTGATTGACTCGGTGGCGGAAATAGCCCCTGTATCAGCCGAAACCGTAACGCCGCCAAAAACAGAAAGCGGAAATGCCACAGTCACCACCAAAACCGTCACCAAAAAGTAACTGAAAAATTTAAGCGTTTTTTGTTTCATATTGCCGAGCCCCTTTCAAACATTTTTTGTTTATTTATTGTAACATATTTCTTTAAAAATGTCATCATTTATTTGGACACTTTTTTTATATAAAACATGCTAATTTTTAAAATTCTGTGTCAATTATGCACATTTTATTGGTTGCATTCTTACCAGAACAACACTTTTTGACTTTTCCCGTAAAACGCGATATACAAAAAGATGCATCCTGACGCCAACAAAAAGAGTGTGAAAACGGCTCATTATTATTTTTATTTTCTTGACAAATACAATAAATCATTGTAAACTTTAAAAAACTATTAAATACAATGAAAATGGAGCATGTTTTATGAGTTACAAGGTATCTGATTATATTAAAAGCGATTTAACAAGATATTTTGGAAAATGTGATTTTAAAACATTATTACTCGGTCTATTAATTTAATAAGCAGAACAATAAGATGGCAAGTTGTATTTAGAATGTGTCGTGGAAAGGGACTCGTTAAATACATTGGATATTTTTTGTGGATTTTAAATAGAAACAGACATAGAATAAGAATTAATCCAAAAACAGAAGTTGGCTTTGGACTTTACATAGGTCATAATGGTCCAATTGTTTGCAACCCAACTGCAAAAATAGGAAACAATGTTAATTTGTCACAATTTACATCCATTGGTGCTAACGACGGAAATGCCGCAATTATTGGCGATAATGTTTATATTGGCCCTAATGTTTGTATCATAGAAAATGTAGTTATAGGCAACAATGTTACAATTGGTGCGGGAAGCGTTGTTACAAAAGATATTCCCGATAACGCAACCGCCGCAGGAAACTATGCCAAAGTATTAAATTATAACAAGCCCGGAAGATATATTAATAATAAGTGGAAAGTGTAAGCGGTATTTGAATAACAAATTAGCCTGTTATATTTATGAAATTAAAACAAAAAAATACTGGACATTCTTTTTTTAACTGTCCAGTATTTTTTTGTGCAAATATTTGATAAAAACTTATTCCCACTCGATGGTGCCACAGGGTTTGGGCGTGAAATCATAAAGAACACGGTTAACCCCTTTGACCTCGTTCAAGATACGAGAGGTGATGTGTGTCATCAACTCGAACGGAATATTTTCAACGGTAGCACTCATGGCGTCCTTGGTATTGACGGCACGAATAACAACCGGCCAATCCCACAAGCGTTTGCCATCGCGAACACCAGTCGAACGGTAGTCCGGAACGATGGTGAAATACTGCCAAACTTTGCCCTGCAGTCCGTTTTTCGCAAATTCTTCTCTTAAAATCGCGTCCGATTCGCGAACGGCTTCCAAACGGTCGCGGGTGATTGCACCGGTACAGCGCACGCCAAGTCCCGGTCCCGGGAACGGTTGACGGTAAACCATATTATCCGGCAAGCCAAGCGCCTTACCGACAACACGAACTTCATCTTTAAAGAGCAGTTTTACCGGCTCCACCAATTCAAAATCAAAATCTTCGGGCAAACCGCCGACATTGTGGTGCGCCTTCACGCCGTCGCTCTCCAAAATATCGGGGTAAATTGTTCCCTGTGCCAAAAATTTCACATCGGTCAATTTGCGAGCTTCTTCTTCAAAAACGCGAATAAACTCGCCGCCGATAATTTTTCGCTTTTCTTCCGGATCGGCAACGCCCGCCAATTTATCCAAAAACCGATCAGTTGCATCAATATAGATCAAATTTGCGTCCATCTGATTGCGAAAAACTTCGATAACCTGCTCGGGTTCACCTTTACGCAAAAGACCGTGATTCACATGAACACAGATCAGTTGTTTGCCGATAGCTTTGATCAAAAGTGCGGCAACAACCGAGGAATCCACTCCGCCGGAAAGCGCTAACAAAACCTTGTTGTTCCCAATTTGATTGCGCATCAAATTCACCTGTTCTTCAATAAACGCGTTGGCAAGGGCTTCGGTCGTAATGCGTTGCATATCCGCCGGTCGTACATTTTTTTCCATTCTGCTCACTCCTGTTTTTTTGATTCGGCACACTGTGTCGATTCCCCCGACAAATCCGGACTTTTTCACCCGTTTTTGTTTGGAAAATTTTATTTGATTTATTATATCTTATTTTCTTTAATTTGTCCATCCAAAAATAATGCTTTTTTCGATAATATTTTCGTATTATTTATAAAAAAAAGTTGCAAATAACCGTTAAAAATGATAAAATCATTTACATAATCGCTGTCAGTAAAAGCATTTCGCGTAAGCGTTCGTATATTTTCCGGGAATCTTCTATGGGCAACGGATTTTTGCCCAGTCCCATTTCCACCGTAAAGGCGGGTCGATTTAGCTCGCTGATAAACCAGTCTTTAAACCCGCCGCCTTCTGCCAATCCCATGGAGACATCCAACGCATAGCCGGAAGATGTTGCCAAAATTTCCGCCATGCGTTCACTGCGCGGGGGTCGATTTTGACCGTAGGTCCAATAAATCACTTCCCCTTGAGTATGTAACGCCATGGCATGGCGGATTCTGCCCGTACGGCAAAGCTTGGTGAGTGCCGCCGTTTCGGGTTCGCTTTCCGGCTTCGACCCGCCGAATCGCGTCGGTGCCGGACCAAAGATCCCGGATTTTCGTTCCAGCCGGTGCAACGCTTCCCATCCGGCGTCAAAATTGTGATTAATATCCACCCCGCGAAGATTGGCGTTCCAGTGTTTGAAATCCCCGCGGCAAAGCTGTTCGATAAATGCCGCCGCCTGTCCGCAGGCGGCACGGCCGTGAATTGCAATTTCACAGCCGTCCGGATTCACGCAAGGCACCAATACCACCCCTCTGCCGAACAACGCGCGCCGCACATTCATTCCGGCAAAACTGATGTTGGTTTGTAAAGCTTCGCAAAGCTCTTCGGCAAAAAACAGCAGTACATTTTCGCTCAGGTACTCGCTTCCGTGAAACGCCGCGGCGATTAGAGCGTATTCCGCTCCCTTGCCGATACGAAGTCCGAAAATTTCGCGACCGGCGCAACTGTTTCCCAACGGTATTTCTTTCATAAAATTGTACTGTTCGCAAAGGGTGCGCGAAACTTTGCGTAAAGCGGCATAATCATATTCTTTCGGCTGAACCGTCATTTGATCCTCTCCGTTTCAAGGTAATTACTACATTTATATGAAAGGAAAAAACCGTTCATGAATTTAACCGAACAAACCAAATCCGAAGAATACCTTTTTCGCGGTCGCGTCATTCGTCTGCGCCGGGACGAAGTGATTTTGCCCGACGGCAACGAAGCCACCCGCGAGGTCATTGAGCATAACGGCGGCGTAGGCGTTGTCCCGCTGACCGATGACGGAGAGGTGCTTCTCGTCCGCCAGTACCGTTATCCATATAAAGAAGAATTGTTGGAAATTCCCGCCGGCAAACGCGACAGCGCGACCGAAGATCCGCTTGCCTGCGGCATTCGGGAGCTCAAAGAAGAAACCGGCTGTTCCGCCGCCCGTTTTGTGCCGCTTGGCAAACTGTACCCTTCCCCCGGCTATTGCGGAGAAATTATTTGGATGTATGCCGCCACCGGGTTGTCAACCGGCGAACAGCAACCGGATGACGACGAATTTTTAGAGGTGGAACACTATCCGCTGGATACGGTAGTCGATTGGGTGCTTTCGGGCAAAATTACCGACGCCAAAACCCAAGCCGCTATCTTAAAAACCAAAATACTAAAAGACCGCGGCGAACTGTGAAATTATTTGCTTTTTAAATTGACAAGCAATATTAAAGTATGATATACTTTTTAAAAAGAAAAATATTTTTATCCATATAGAGGAAACAGTCATGAAAAAGCTTGTCATCATCGGTGCCAATGACTTCCAAAACCAACTGATTTTAAAAGCAAAATCTTTAGGGTATGAAACCCATGTATTTGCATGGGAAGACGGTGCTGTCGGAAAAGATACCGCTGATTTCTTTTATCCCGTCAGCATCATTGAAAAAGAAAAAATTTTAAACATATGCAAGGGAATCAATCCTGACGGAGTTTGTTCAATTGCCTCCGATTTAGCTTCTGTTACGGTAAATTATGTTGCCGAGAATTTGGGATTACCGTGTAATAAAACAAAATATTCCGCCATTCAAACAAATAAATATCAAATGCGTCGAGCCCTGTCCGCCGCCGGCATTCCCTGCCCGAAATTTGTTTGCGTTGAGGAAAAATTCGATAAATCCTTACTGAAAGATTTTTCGTTTCCCGTTATTGTTAAACCGACTGATCGGTCCGGTAGCCGTGAAATAATGAAATTGGAAACTTTGGATAATATTGACCGTGCCGTTCAAGCCGCCTGTAAAGTTTCGTTTGAACATAAAGCAATTATTGAAGAATATCTTGACGGCAATGAATACAGCATGGAAACCATTTCACAAAACGGTGTTCACCATTACCTTGCGACCACAAAAAAATACACAACAGGAGCGCCGCATTTTATTGAAACCGGGCATCGTCAACCGTCGGGTTTGCCGGACGAAATAAATCAAAAAGCAATTGATACGGTAATGAACGCATTAGATGCTCTTCATGTTGAAAACAGCGCCGGACATTCCGAATTTAAGGTTGATGCAGACGGGAATATTAAAATCATTGAAATCGGTGCCCGAATGGGCGGTGATTGTATCGGATCAGATTTGGTATATTTGTCGACTGGCAATGACTTTGTAAAAATGGTTATTGATATTGCTGCAGGTAAAAAACTAGACAGCATAAAAACTACCGGGCATAGAACCGCAAATATAAAATTCATTTTCACAAAAGAAGATTTAGATGAAATGAACAGGTTCAGGAATACTAATCCGGAGCGGATTTATAGAATAAGTGAAATGAAAATAGAAAACTTAGGAGATACATGTGATTCCGGTTCAAGAGTTGGATATTATTTATTTACTTAAAAAAAGCAATGAAAGGAAAAACAACAATGAAAGAAAAAATAATACTTTTGGGATCTGCAGGATATTTGGGAAGATACTTTTTAGATTATTTGATGAAAAATATTGATAAAGAAAAATATGAAATTGTAGCAACAGGCAGAAGCAAAAAGTATCCGTTTTCCTTCTACAAAGGGGAATATATACAACTTGATATTACTAAGAAGGATGATTTTGAAAGACTACCTCAAAAAAATGTAAAAGCAGTCGTAGATTTTGCAGGGGTTTTGCCGGCATATTATGAAGAAGGAAACCCATATAAGTATATCGATGTCAATATAACCGGAACGCTTAATGTTTTAGAGTATTGCAGAGAAGTTAAAGCGGATCGGATTATATATACGCATACAAAAGCAGATTTGTATGGATATTTAAATCAAGACGAGCCTTTAAAACCGGATTTGCCCAGAAAGCCGATTCTAAAAGGGGACCATGCTATATATGTTGTTTCCAAATGTGCAGCTGTTGATTTAATTGAATGTTATCATAATCAATATGGAATAAAAAATTTTATATTTAGATTAACAAATATATATTTGTATTCACCGGATATGTATTATTATGTTAATGGAAAAAAGCAATTAGTATCATATAGGTATATTATAAATAAAGCTATTAAAGGTGAAGATATTGAGTTATGGGGGAATCCGGAATTCGGAAAAGACATCGTATATATAAAAGATTTTTGTCAAATGGTATTTAAATCGCTTTTTGTTGATAGAAACACAGGGCTTTACAATGTTGGTACCGGCGTTAAA
>JAFWUH010000056.1 GCA_017524165.1 Clostridia bacterium
CGCCGCAAGGTGGGTCTGGGCCACGGCAACCTCGGCAAAATGCTGCTTGAAGAGGATACCGAGTGCTTCGCGTTCCTTGCCGGGCACGAATCCTTTGCCGCGGCCGAAGGCGCCATCGGCATCGCCGAAAAGGCCAACAAGGTGCGCACCAAGCCCCTGCGCGTGATCCTGAACGGTCTGGGCAAAGACGCCGCGCAGGTGATCAGCCGCATCAACGGCTTCACCTATATCGAAACCGAATACGATTACTTCACCGGCGAGCTCAAAGAAGTGTTCCGCAAGTGCTATTCCAAAGACCCCGAGAGCTCCAGAGCCCGCGTTCACTGCTACGGCGCGAACGACGTGCAGGAGGGCGTTGCGATCATGTGGCATGAAAACGTGGACGTTTCCATCACGGGCAACTCCACGAACCCCACGCGCTTCCAGCATCCCGTTGCGGGCACGTACAAGAAAGAGCGCGTCGAGGCCGGCAAAAAATACTTCTCCGTGGCTTCCGGCGGCGGCACGGGCCGTACCCTGCACCCGGACAACATGGCCGCGGGCCCCGCTTCCTACGGTATGACCGATACGATGGGCAGAATGCATTCCGACGCGCAGTTCGCGGGCTCCTCTTCCGTTCCCGCGCACGTGGAAATGATGGGCCTGATCGGCGCGGGCAACAACCCGATGGTGGGCATGACCGTTTCGGTCGCCGTTTCGGTGGAAGAAGCCGCAAAAGAAGGCAGATTCTGATTCTCGGCAATCAATCCCGTCCCGCAAAAGGTTTTGCGGGACTTTTTTACAGCGGACGAAAGGAAATATCCATATGGCAGACGACACGCCGCGCGCGGAGGAGCTGTTTTACGCGGGGTACAACTGCGCGCAATCGGTATTCTGCGCTTTTGAAGAACAAACCGGCATCCCCCGCGCGCAGGGCGCGCGCCTGAGCAGCTCCTTCGGCGGCGGCATGGGCCGCCTGCGCGAGGTGTGCGGCGCCGTGAGCGGCGCGCTGCTTGTGCTGGGCGCATGCGCCGGGTACGACGACCCTGACGATCCCGAAGCGAAAAAGGCGCACTACCTGCTGGTGCAGGAATTCGCGCGCCGGTTCAGAGAAGCGCACGGCTCCATCATCTGCAGGGAACTGCTGAAGGACGTGCCCGTGACCGAAGGCGGCGCGCCGGAGCCCCGCACGCCGGCGTTTTACAAAAGGCGGCCTTGCGCGGCGATCATACGGGACGCGGCGCACCTCGCCGCCGAGATGCTTGAAGAAAGGAAGGCGCAAACCGAATGATAAGACATATCGTACTGTTCAAGATCAAAGACGAATACAAACACGAGCTGCCGCAGCTTGTGGAAGCGTTTTACGGAATGAAGGGAAAGATCGAGGGGATGCTCGATCTTCAGGCGGGGCAGGATATCCTGCACAGCGAGCGTTCGTACGATCTCGCGCTGATCACCGTTTTCGACAGCATGGAGGCCTTTCAGGCGTACCAGACGCATCCGGTCCACCTGCCGGTCAAAAAACACATGCACGAGGTGCGGTCCGCCTCCGTCGCCTGTGATTTTACGTTCTGAAGCCCCATAAATCGGCCGTAAATCCAAATGCCGGAACGGCGCAAAGGCGTAACGCCGAAGAACCCATAAAACGATTAAACGTTATTTTAACGGGAAGTTTTCTGATGAAAACTGCTTTTTTCCGCGCGGTTTTCCGCATACGTTTATCATCCTTCGGCAAAAAGGATATTAAGTCCGGGGATTTCCCCGTCTTCCGCCCGTCAATACCAGAAATAGCGGTAATACCTCACAGTTTGAGTGCGTATGTAACGGAAATGAGAATTTCATTCCTGCATATACGGCACTCCTTTTTTATTTTTGTGTTGCTCTCTGCCGGATAACGTTTTTCCAAAGGACGAGAACGGAACGCAAATATACCGGTTATATATCTGCGTTCAGAAAATATAAAAGGTTTTAACAATTTGAAAAGGAGAGAAAAGAAAAAGCGGAGAGATTCATACTCTCCTGCATTTCTCCTATATTATTCATCAAAGCCAGTTTTGCGAAAATCAACTATGATGATTTTGCCTTGTCTTTCTGATTGGATTTAACAAAAACCTTCCCCTGTTCAATAAAGAGGAATTGTTGCTCTGATGTCATTGCTCGAAAGACACGCAGTAATTCATCCTCGATAAATGTGTTGCTGTTATTCGCATGCAAATCCAAAAGAAAGTCTGTAGAAACACGGAAATAAATTGCAATTTTTTTTAATGTTTCAAAATCCGGTTCGCTGCTGCCCTGAACATATCCCCCCATCGTTGACGGTGCTATATTTAAGTCATTGGCTACCTGTTTTTGCGTCAGGTCAAGTTCCTCAATTAAAGAACGCAATTTATCACAAAAGCTCACATTTATCACCTCTTGTTTATTGTAAAGGAAGAGGAATTGATATTTTCAAAAAAAACGAGAATATCGTTGACTGAACGAGATTCAAGTGATATAATAATTCTGTTATTTTAATAAATAAGGGCTTTATTATCATTACGAAAGGTTTAGAAAGATGAGTAAATTTACAAAAGAAGAACAAACTGAAATTGTCAGGTGGGCATTAAACCTCGAAGCGGCAATTGAGAGCGAACAAACAGAATTGTCCCGCCTTCGGAATGAAAGATTCAGGAGCTGTCCTTCCGCACCGGAAAGAAAGATCATCAATCAAACAGTGCAGCACGTAAAACCGAAGTATCCTGAGGCTCCGAAAACGAACTATTCTTTTACACAGTATCTTGAAGAAGATTTAAAAGGCAATAAATCCATATTCAGTAAAATTTATTCATCCCATCCTTTCGTTCGCGGCATAATTCTTCAAGTGATTTGCTGCGTGCTGTTAGGTGTTTTTGTTGCGCTTGGCAATCTTGGAAACGGCGCTTTGGGCGTTATTATGAAAATCTTCTATATCCCGGCAATCGTATGCGGTGCAGGCTCCGGATTGATGTTTCCGGGGGCGATTGTATACTGGTTTATGAAAAAATCTGACTATAAGAAAAAAAGGTCTGAATTGAATGCTGCTCTTGCGAAGCAGCCGGAGTATGTTAACGCAAGAATCGCGGCAGAGCGTAAGGCAAAAG
>JAFWUH010000005.1 GCA_017524165.1 Clostridia bacterium
CTTGCCTTTTCCTCGCTTCTTGTGTTATGATGTTCATGAGAAGTTACTCCTTTTCGGTTGTTTGTTTTGTGGTAAAAACATTATACCATATTTGGAGTTAACTTCTCTTCTTTATTGGGTCACATCATTTTAACACATACATTTTTGTTAATAAAAATAAAATACACAAAAAAAGAGAAAGAGAGAGCCTACCCGTACGGTCAGCTCTCTGCTTTTTTTAAAAAATCCGTCCATCGGTAAAATCCGGATCAAAGGTGATCACGCAACAAAAAGTCGGATCCAACTGCCGCGCCTTTTGGGCGATCTGCGCGCGGATGTGCTCCTTTTCCGCCATCTTTTCAGCTGGCAATACCACATCGAAAATCAGGTTTGTTCGCGTCTTGCCGTTGGGCGTCATCCGAAAATCGTGCAAGGTCATGCGGGCGTCAATCGTCTGCAAAACCGCTGCCATATCGCGCCGCGTTTGCCCGACGATTTCGTCATTGACATCAATCGGATCCATATGGATGACCAACTGAACTCCCGTTTTCTCCGCCACCAGTTTTTCACACAAATCAATCTGCTCATGGCAATGGACAATGTCAATATCCTGCGGCACCTCCACATGTACCGAAGCAAACTGCCGACCGGCACCGTAATCGTGCACCATTAAATCATGAATGCCGACAAATTCGTCAAACGAAAGAATGATATCCGCCAACTCCCGCACCAATTCCGCCGGGATCGGTTTGCCCAAAATAGCGTTCATGGTATCCCGCGCCGTGCTAATGCCGGACCACAGAATAAACAGCGCTACGCCGCACGCTATGACGGCGTCCAACGAAAACGGCAGGGTAACAAAACGCGTCACAATTGCCGCAACCAAAATTGCCGCTGTAGCGATGGCATCGTTCACGCTGTCCTGTGCCGTAGCCAAAAGGGTGCCCGAATCAATCAACCGCCCCAACTTGCGGTTAAACAAAAACATCCACAGTTTTACCGGGATGGAAACGCCCAAAAGAATCAGGGCGAGAACCGAATAAACCGGTGCCGCCTCCCCTGAAAAGAGCGACTTTAGTGAGGTCAACAGCAGTTCAATACCGACGACGAGAATCAAGATCGCCACGACAAACGCCGAGACATATTCCATTCGCCCGTGTCCAAACGGATGATCGCTGTCCGCCGGTTTCCCTGCCATTTTAAAGCCAATCATTGTAATGACCGAGGAACCCATGTCCGAAAGGTTGTTGAGTCCGTCGGCAACCATCGAGATTCCGCCCGATAACAACCCGGTAATGATTTTTACCAAACACAAAAACAGGTTGCAGACAATGCCGACCAACCCGCCGAATTTTCCGTAGCTTTCCCGCACCGCCGGATCTTGGACGGCGGTATGATTCTTGATAAAAAGCCGAATGAGCAGATTTGTCATGACCGTTTTGTGCCTTTGGCGCCTTTGGTACCGAACGAAGCGCCTGCCAAAATATTGGTTTCAATGGCAAAGGTCAAATTTTCACGGTTGCGCTGACGCCGAAAGGCGATTTCGATCAAACGGTCAATGAGCTGCGGATAAGAAATTCCGCTGGCCTCCCACAGATAAAACGCCAACGAGCCGGGAATGGTATTGATTTCATTCACATAAACTTTATCTTCCTGCGTATCCATCATAAAATCAATCCGCACAACGCCGCTGGCACCGATCGCGCGGAAGACATCACAAGCCAACGCACGAATCTCTGCCGAGCGTTCTTCGCTTAAATCGGCAGGGATCTTACGACCCAATGACGCCATCCCTTTACTGCCGCCCGACTGTTTGCCGCCGCCTAAATATTTATCTTCATAAGAGAGGATCTCATCGTGCATAAAGGGTTCTTCGCAGACGCTCGCCTGGCAGTCGTCGACATCGCCCAACACCGAGCAGTTGATTTCACGCAGTGCCGAAATCGCATGCTCCACCAAAATCTGATCGGCAAAGGACATTGCCAATTCAATCGCTTCGGGCAATTCCTCCGCCGTTTTGACCTTGGTAATGCCGACGCTGGAGCCGAGATTGACCGGCTTGACAATCAACGGAAACCCGATCTTTTGTTCGATCTTTTCCAAAACCGGCTGTGGTGCCACGGCATATTCCCGCGCACGGAAGCAAACGCAATCCAAGACCGGCAAGCCGGCCTCTTTCAGCACCGATTTGAAGACCGCTTTATCCATGCCGACCGCCGCCGAAAGAATATCACAGCTGATAAACGGCAGATCGAGGAAGGAGAACAATCCCGCCATGGTGCCGTCCTCACAGTTGGTGCCGTGCACGATCGGAAAGCCCAAGTCAACGGCAATATCCTCTCTTTTGCGGAACCGCTTCTGTTCGGCAAACCGCATGACCACACGACCGCCATCGCGCAGAAAGAAGACCCGCGCGCACCGATCCAACAGTTTCGGCAGATCGGCATAATTCTCCACAGCAAACAATGCGTCACCGGTATACATTTCGCCGTTTTTGGTCACATAAACCGGTGTGACATCATATTTTTCGCGCGGTATCGCGCGCATCGCCTGTACTGCCGAGATAATCGAAACCTCATGCTCGACCGATCGGCAACCGAAAAAAACTGCAATATTTGTTTTCATCCAAACACCCCGTTTGTTTCTTGAATTAGTTTAAATAGTTATCCGGCAAGTCGTTTTCCAGCAGAACCACACAGTTTTCATTCAGTTCCGCTGAAATTTGCTGCATGGCTTCGGCAAAGCTTGCCGCCACCGTCAGCTTCTCCCGGTCAAAAGCGGTCGACGCCACCGCCTCGTGCAACGGTTTTGAACGGTTTTTCCCGACCAGAACAATACGGTCACAATATTCCGCCGCCGCCAATCCTAACCGGTAGTTACAGTCATATTCGCGCTCGCCAAGCTCGATCAATCCCGGTGTAACAATAATTTTATACATCCCGTCAAAGGATCCCAACACCCGCACAGCCTCCAGACTGCCCTCCGGATTCGCATTATAGGCATCGTCGATCATCAGCGAACGGTTGCGAAACGGCTTTAATTCCAAACGGTGCTCGGTCGGTTTCAAGGAGGACACAGCATACTGAATATCCTTTTCGGTCACCCCAAGCGCATCAGCCACCGCCGCCGCGGCAACAATATTCATGACGCTGTGCAGTCCCAACAGTTTGGTGGAAACGGCGATCCGTTTATCCCTTAGAACCAGCGTAAAGGAGGAACCGTTCCGTCCGTATTGGATATCCTCCGCATAATATTCCAAACGCTCATCCAATCCGTAAACGGCACAGTTCGGACGGTCATTCAACCGTTTTTTCAGCTCTTCGCTCGATCCGTTGACAAAGGTGATCCCGCCTTTTTGCCGGACGGCGTCCGCCAATTCAAACTTGGTCTGAAACACATTGTCCACCGTACGAAAGGTTTCCAAATGCTGTGCCCCGACCGAGGTGATCAGCCCCATGTCGGGATGGACAATATCACAAATTTCCTTGATATCTCCTACATTTTTCGCGCCCATTTCACAAATAAATATTTGCGTGGACGGCGTCAGATGCTCGCGAATCGTGCGGACAACGCCCATCGGCGTATTAAAGCTTTGCGGCGTTGCCACCACATTGTATTTTTCCGAAAGCAGCCGTTGCAAAATAAATTTTGTCGTTGTTTTACCGTAACTGCCGGTTACCCCGATGACCTTTAATCCGGCATAAGACTGCAACTTTCGTTTAGCTTCCCGAATAAAATGGCCGGTCACGGCTTTTTCCAGCGGAAAAGCCAAGATCCAAACGCAGAGCACCGCGACGGGTATCCAAGAAGATAACAGGAACAGTATCCCTGCCGGCAACGCACCGATTGCCCGGTCATAAAGCAAAATACTCCCTACCGTCAAAAGGATCTCGACAACAGCCAATATGGCATACTGCCGTTTGACGCGCGCCGTAAAGACTAACGGTTTAATGGCTTTGCGATGGATCCGGAATGCCGACGGCACCCGGACAGCCGTCACCATGACCCATATAATCAGCAACCACAGTCCCGCTTTCAACCACCAAAGCAGCACGGAAACGATCCACAATACAGTCTCCGCCGCCATTTCCCGCCGAAAGCTTTGCCGTAACCATTTGGCGTAACGCGAGGGGAAATAGGAATTTTGTTGCAGCATTTGCAGTTGACGGTAGGCTCCGAAGACGGTCGAAACCGCCGCCAGTGCCAACCCGATCGCAGACAGTATCTTCAAAACAATTCCTCCGAAATCAACGAATAAAACTTTGCAGAATGGCGTGTGCCTCATACGGGCGTTCGCAGAAAGAAAAATGCCCGGTTCCTTTCAGCACGCAAAGTCCCGCGTCGGGCACCATGCTTTCAATAATTTTTGCGTCGGACAACGGCGTTGCCGTATCGTTTTCGCCCCAAATCAACAAGGTCGGACAGGAGATGTTCGGCAACAATTCCCGCAAATCGGTATTCACCAGCGACACCATTGTTTTGCGCAGTACTTCGGGCGCGGCATTGTAGTCCGCCGAGCCGTAATGCCGCCGCGCCTTTTCTAACAGTCCGCCCGAAAAACGGCGAATGCCCGGTAAAGTCAACATCTTTTTAATAGTCTTAAACTCCTTTGCCCGCCTTTTTTGACGCGGTGTTTTCACCGGGATCAATCCGGCGGCATCCAAAAAGACGATCTTGGGCGGATGCAAAAGTCCGCTGCCCGCCAATTTCATAATCACGCGACCGCCGTGAGAATGACCGCATAAAATCGGTTGATCCAGTCCTACCGCCGCCATAAAATGCAGCACAAAGGTACAATAATCGTCTATTGTCCAGGGTGTTTTCATCGTTTCCGAGCCGCCGCAACCCGGAAAATCAGGCGCCACACAGCGGCAACGGTCGGACAGCGCCGCAATCACGCCGGCATAAACGGCGGAAGACGATCCCCAACCGTGCAACAGCAACAGCGGTATGCCGGAACCGGTGTCGGTATATTCAATTTTCAATCCGTCAACAGTCACCTGCACGGCTATCCCTCCGCCACATAATTTTCCAATTATATATTATACCAAATCCCCAGCCAAAATAGAAGAACTTTTTTTGATTTTTTTCATCTTTCCGGGATTGCATTTCTTGAAACATTATTTTATAATAATGTCAGCTGAATAAATGCCGAAGATAAGAAGATAAAAAGAGGGGTTTGATGCGGGATGTTTGCAAAAATAGCCGGCGTAGGCTTGTTTGGTCTGAACGCCTATCCGTTGGAAATTGAAGCCGATGTTTCGGGCGGATTACCGCAGTTTGATCTTGTCGGACTGCCCGATACCGCGGTCAAGGAATCGCGCGACCGCGTTCGTGCCGCCATGAAAAACAGCGGTTTTAACTTTCCCGTTTCCCGTATCACGGTCAATCTTGCCCCTGCCGACCAGAAAAAGGAAGGCAGTGCCGGCGATCTGCCGATCTTGCTTTCCATTCTATTGGCGTCGGAACAGATCAAAACCGTTCCTGCCGACGCGGTGTTTTTGGGCGAACTTTCGTTAGACGGCACTCTCCGCCCCGTCAACGGCATCATTGCCATGACCGTTACAGCCCGTCAACAGGGATTTCAGACCGTTTTTGTGCCGCAGGAAAACGCCGCGGAAGCCGCTGTTATCGAAGATATTACGGTTTACGGCGTCACCGATGTGCGACAGCTGATCGCTCATTTAAACGGCACCGCTCCGCTCACCCCGCAACCTGCCACGCCTTTTCGACCCGAAACAATCGAAACGCCGCTTGATTTTGCCGATGTGAAAGGTCAGGTTGCCGCCAAACGCGCCTTAGAAATCGCGGCGGCAGGCGGACACAATATTCTATTGATCGGTCCGCCCGGTTCAGGCAAAAGCATGTTGGCGAAGCGGTTGCCCTCCATTCTGCCGCAAATCACCTTTGAGGAAGCCGTGGAAACAACAAAAATCCATTCCATTGCCGGTGTTTTGAACCAAAATGAACCGATTTTAACCTCCCGACCGTTTCGCGCACCGCATCATACAATCTCCGCGGCCGGACTCGGTGGCGGCGGAACGATCCCCAAACCGGGCGAGATTTCGTTGGCACATCACGGCGTCCTGTTTTTGGATGAACTGCCCGAGCTTCGCCGTGACGCAATGGAGGTGCTTCGTCAACCGTTGGAGGACGGCTCTGTCACCGTTTCTCGGGTTTCGGGGAGCGTCACCTATCCCTGCGATTTTACCTTGATTGCCGCCATGAATCCCTGCCCTTGCGGTTTCTTCGGTCATCCGACAAGAAACTGTATCTGCTCGTCCCATGCGGTACAGAAATATTTAAACCGCGTTTCCGGTCCGCTTTTGGACCGGCTGGATTTGCATGTAGAAGTGCCACCGGTAGATTATGCGGCGTTAAGCGATACCGCCCCTGCCGAAACCTCGGCGCAAATTCGGAAACGGGTGACCCGCGCGCGCGAAATACAGCACCGCCGGTTTGCCGGTACCGGAATTTCCTGCAACGCCCGTATGACCCCCGCCCAATTGCGGAAATATTGTCTCCTGACCGACGAAGCCGCCGACTATCTGCGCAGTTCTTTTGATAAACTGGGACTTTCCGCTCGTGCTTACGACCGGATTTTGAAGGTTGCGCGTACCATTGCCGACTTAGAAGGATGCGAAAAAATTGAAAAATCACAAATTTTTTCAGCAATTTGCTTCAGAAGTCTTGACAGAAAGTACTGGAATGTGTAAAATAAGAAAGCGGTTTTAAAAAACTGCTTATGGGGGCGTAGCTCAGCTGGGAGCCCGAAGGGCAACCTTACACACCCCACAATTTCATACATTTGATAAGGGCTTGTAGCTCAGTTTGGGAGAGCGTACGGTTCGCATCCGTAAGGTCGTGGGTTCGATCCCCATCAGGTCCACCACGCATTTTAGCGCAGTAAACCCCGATTGTTCATTTGAACAATCGGGGTTTACTATACCTATTTTTCTATGTGAATTTTTGAAGTTCCAGTATTTCTTTTTCATCAATACCCTCAAAGAACTGTCGGATATTAAAATTAAATTCAATATTCAGTTGGTAATCTCTGTACACATCTATTCTTGTGATCATATCAAGCAAGGTCAGAGAGGATACAAACAAGTGTTCAATCTATATAAAAAGTCTTTTGGCACTTGGTATCATTCAGAAAGAAATGCCGTATGGCGAAAAGGCGTCCAAGAAAACAATCTACTCCATAGATGATAATATGTTTCGCTTCTGGTATCGTTTTTGTGCCAGAGAACGCATCGATGATTGCGCGAGGGGCTACGGATCCCAGTCATAAATGTCAGGCGGAGATTGATATCATGGGCACGCAGGATAAAGAAACTGCCCTCTTTGCCGAGTGCAAATGGACGAATGAAAAGATAGACTTATCCGTTTTAGAAACGCTTGTTGAGAGAAGCAATCTGTTCTCATACAAGAAGAAACACTTTTTCCTATTCTCCAAATCCGGTTTTACAAAAGGTTGTGCGGACAAAGGAAAAGAGCTTGGAAACATGTCGCTCGTAACTTATGGAAAAATAATTAGGAAATTTAACTGAATACGACAAGCCCGTATGAACCTATCGTTTATACGGGCTTTTGTATAACTCGAAAACCATGCGACCGTGGCGTGGCTCGATAAAAAATAACCAATTAAAAAAATATGAAACAAAACGAACTTACCTTTATCATTAAAAACAATAAAAATGGGCAAAAAAATAGCCCAAAAGTAGCCCAATTTAGACGAATTTAAGATTACTCAAGTTAATTATGAAAGTCCGAGAACCCGCATAAACAGGGCGTTTAAGGGCATTTTAGCGCAAAAAACGGGCAGGTTAAAAAACCTGCCCGGATGGTGGGAGAGGATGGATTCGAACCATCGAAGCTAGAAGCAACAGATTTACAGTCTGCCCCCTTTGGCCACTCGGGAACTCTCCCATATGAACTTTTATTGCGTTTACGGTGACCGTCCGAATCGGCAAATGGAGCTGGTGGACGGACTTGAACCCCCGACCTGCTGATTACAAATCAGCTGCTCTACCAACTGAGCTACACCAGCATTGCTAACGCCTAAATAATATACCACAAGCTAAATATAAAGTCAAGCAAAAAATTTAAAAAATATTCAAGAGGATGTATGTGTTAAAATGATGTGACCCAATAAAGAAGAGAAGTTAAC
>JAFWUH010000057.1 GCA_017524165.1 Clostridia bacterium
CTTGCCTTTTCCTCGCTTCTTGTGTTATGATGTTCATGAGAAGTTACTCCTTTTCGGTTGTTTGTTTTGTGGTAAAAACATTATACCATATTTGGAGTTAACTTCTCTTCTTTATTGGGTCACATCATTTTAACACATACAAGATTGTGCTCTTGTTGCTGTATTTTTACTTGACAAAAGCAATATAAGGGCATATAATAAGGTTAGAATCTTCGGGGCAAGGTGCAATTCCTTACCGGTGGTATAGCCCACGACTCTCTGCGGAGACTGATTCGGTGAAATTCCGAAGCCGACGGTACAGTCCGGATACGAGAAGATGAAGATATTTTTTCAAGCCCCCTGACTCGATCAGGGGGCTTTTTTGGAGGGTTTATCATGAAAAAAGAAACGATTCGAGGGATTGCGGTAAGCGGCATTATGGGCGCGATTGGCTTTATTCTAATGATGCTGGAGTTTCCGTTGGCTTTTCTGATACCCTCTTTTGTCAAATTAGACTTTTCCGAATTGCCGGCATTGATTGCGGCGTTTGCGTTTGGTCCGCTTTATGGGGTTTTGGTCTGCTTGGTAAAAAATCTGTTGCATCTGTTTATCACTTCTTCAGCGGGGGTAGGGGAACTGTCCAACTTTTTGATGGGCGCGATTTTTGTCGGCGTTGCAGGCTGGATTTATCAGGCAAATAAATCGAAAAGAACCGCCTTTTTGGGTGCCTTGATCGGCACGCTGACCATGGCGGCTATCAGCGTCTTGACCAATTATTACATCGTCTATCCTGCTTATGTGGTGCTCTACGGAATGCCGATGGAAGCCATTATCGGTATGTATCAGGCAATCCTGCCAAAAACGGATACGCTGCTGAAAGCATTGCTCATTTTTAATTTGCCGTTTAATGTCGGGAAAGGACTCTTGAACACCCTGCTTTGTATGGCGATTTATAAACGAATTTCGCCGCTCTTGAAGTACGGGAAATCCAAAAATAACAGTTGACAAAATAAAAAACTGTGGTACAATATTTTCTGTAAGTGAATAAGTTCCTTATCAAGAGTGACGGAGGGAACAGGCCCGTTGAAGTCCGGCAACCTGCAACTGCAAGGTGCTAAATCCTGCGGAGAATCCGAAAGATGAGGTTTTTTTGACCGGTTCTTTCGTGAAATCGGTCTTTTGTTTTTTGTAGGGGGATTATAAAAAATGTCAAAAATGTTGTTTACATCTGAATCGGTTACCGAGGGGCATCCCGATAAAGTGTGTGATCAGGTGTCCGACGCGATTTTAGACGCCATGCTTCGTGACGACCCTGATTCAAGAGTTGCCTGTGAGACCTTCTGTACCACCGGCGTGATTCAGGTGATGGGGGAAATTTCTACCGCCAGTCAGGTAAATATTCCGGAAATCGTCCGCGGCGTATTGAATGATATTGGCTATGACAGCGCAGAGGCAGGCTTTGACGGCAATACCTGTGCCGTCATGGTCTCTCTGGACAAGCAATCTGCCGATATCGCGCTGGGCGTTGACCGCTCACAGGAATATAAGGACGGCAACACCGATAACTATAATCTGCACGGTGCTGGGGATCAGGGCATGATGTTCGGTTATGCCTGCGATGAGACACCTGAACTGATGCCGTTGCCGATTTCGTTGGCACACCGTTTATCTCTCCGGTTAACGACAGTCCGCAAAGAGGGCGTTTTGGATTATCTTCGTCCGGACGGAAAGACCCAGGTCACGGTGGAATATCGTGACGGAAAACCGTACCGCGTGGATGCGGTCGTGGTTTCGACGCAACACAATGATAAGGTTTCCTTGGAACAGTTGCGCGCGGATATTT
The DNA here is from genome assembly GCA_017524165.1 of Clostridia bacterium. GTDB lineage: Bacteria > Bacillota > Clostridia > Oscillospirales > Acutalibacteraceae > UBA737. The sequence goes on from JAFWUH010000057.1 coordinate 1,823, forward strand.
ATAAAGAAGTGATTCAACCCATCATTCCGGCAGAATTACTGGATGAAAACACCAAGATTTTTATCAACCCGACCGGTCGATTTGTGATCGGCGGACCGCAAGGAGATACCGGTTTGACCGGCAGAAAAATCATTGTGGATACTTATGGCGGCATGGCGCGGCACGGCGGCGGCGCCTTTTCGGGCAAAGACCCGACAAAGGTCGATCGCAGTGCGGCTTATGCGGCGCGTTATGTGGCTAAAAATATCGTGGCTGCCGGTTTGGCAAAAAAATGTGAAGTTCAGTTGGCGTATGCTATTGGTGTGGCACAACCGGTTTCGGTAATGGTGGATACCTTTGGTACCGGCGTCACTTCGGATGAAAAAATTGCCAAGGCGGTTCAAACTGTTTTTGATCTTCGTCCAGCGGCGATTATTGATCAGTTGCAACTGCGCCGTCCGATCTACCGTAAAACTACAAACTATGGTCATTTTGGCAGGGAAGATGCCGGTTTCAGTTGGGAAATGACCGATAAAACTGCAATTTTGAGAAAAGAAGTGTTATAAATGTTTCCAATTATTGAAAAGAAGGTCTTAAACAGTCAGGTAACCTTATACCGGTTTGCGGCACCGTTCATTGCCAAAAAAGTGCAACCCGGTCAGTTCGTGATGTTACGCATTGACGAAAAAGGGGAACGGATTCCTTTGACGGTTGCCGATTTTGATCGTGAAGCAGGAAGCATTACCTTGATCGTTCAGGCGGTGGGCTTTACCACGAAAAAATTAGCCACTATGGAGGTCGGCGATGCCGTTGCCGACTTGGTCGGTCCGCTGGGCTGTCCGACCGAATTCGGCACCCCGAAAAAAGCTATTGTTATCGGTGGCGGCGTCGGTTGTGCAATTGCCTATCCGCAGGCGAAGGCTTTAGCGGCAATGGGAGTTGATACCACCGTGATCGCCGGTTTCCGAAATCGCGATATCGTTATTTTGGAAGAAGAAATGCGTGCCGTTGCCAATCATTATTATGTAACGACGGATGACGGCAGTTACGGAGAAAAGGGTTTGGTGACCGATGTATTGAATCGGTTATGCGAAAAGGATACCTATGATTTGGTCATTGCCATCGGTCCGATCATGATGATGAAGTTTGTGGCAAAAGCAACCGAATCGTTTGGGATTCGGACGATCGTCAGCCTGAACCCCATCATGATCGACGGCACGGGCATGTGCGGCGGATGTCGTGTCAAGGTCGGCGGCGAAGTGAAATTTGCCTGCGTAGACGGTCCTGATTTCGACGGTCATGCGGTAGATTTTGATGAATTAGCGCGCCGCGGCGCGTTTTACCGCGTGGAAGAAGCGCATGCTTGCAGATTGGAGGAGAAACAACATGGCTGATATGTCACCAAACAAAACACCGATGCCGGAGCAGGAGCCTACCGTGCGTAATAAAAACTTCGGTGAGGTTTCGCTGGGTTATACACCTGAAATGGCAATGGGAGAGGCTAAAAGGTGTTTGGGCTGTAAAAATCGCCCTTGTGTAAGCGGATGCCCCGTGAATGTACAAATTCCTGATTTTATCGGTAAAATCGCCGAAGGAGACTTTAAAGGCGCCTATGAAGTGATTTCCGCGACCAACGCGTTGCCGGCAGTCTGCGGTCGTGTGTGTCCGCAGGAATCGCAATGTGAAGGAAAGTGCGTGCGCGGAATCAAGGGCGAAAGTGTGGGTATCGGTCGCTTGGAACGCTTTGCCGCGGATTATTTTGCGAAGAATTATGAAGCTGAACTTCCTGAAATCCGCAAAAACGGACAAAAGGTTGCCATTATCGGTGCCGGTCCTGCCGGTTTGACCTGTGCCGGTGATTTGGTTAAGCTCGGATATGAGGTTACTGTGTTTGAAGCCATGCATACCGCCGGTGGTGTGTTGATGTATGGTATTCCTGAATTTCGTCTGCCGAAAGCTATTGTGCAGTCCGAAATTGAAAAGCTGGAAAAAGCCGGCGTAAAAATCATGACTGATATGGTCATCGGCAAGGTGCTTTCGGTCGATGAAATTATGGAGATGGGTTTCGACGCCGTCTTTATTGGTTCGGGTGCCGGTTTACCGATGTTTATGGGTATTGAGGGAGAGGATGCCGTCGGCGTTTATTCCGCCAACGAATTTTTGACCCGCATCAATTTGATGAAAGCCTATTTGCCCGAATATGACACACCGATCAAACATTCAAACAAGGTTGCCGTTGTTGGCGGCGGAAATGTTGCAATGGACGCCGCACGGTCGGCAAAGCGTTTGGGCGCGGAGCATGTTTATATTATCTATCGCCGCGGCGAAGAAGAAATGCCGGCGAGAGGGGAAGAAATTCACCATGCGAAAGAAGAAGAGATTGAATTTCGGCTTCTGTGCAATCCCAAGCGGATTTTGACCGATGAAAAAGGTCTTGTTTCGGGAATTGAGTGTATTCGTACGCAACTGTCCGAACCGGATGCATCCGGCAGACGCCGTCCGGTTGAGGTGGAAGGCTCCGAATTTGTATTGGATGTAGATGCCGTTATTATGGCGCTTGGAACTTCGCCGAATCCGTTGATTCGTTCCACAACAACAGGGTTGGAAGCGAATAAGCGGGGTTGCTTGATTGTGGATGACTGCATGAAGACCACCAAAGAAGGGGTTTATGCGGGTGGAGATGCTGTTACTGGCGCGGCTACGGTAATTCTTGCTATGGGAAGTGGCAAAACCGCGGCGGCGACGATAGACAAATACTTATCCGAAAGGAGGGGAAACCATGAAAAAAGTTAAATGGATTGAGGAGTTTAAAGCTTTTATTTCGCGTGGTAATGTTTTGGATATGGCAGTCGGTGTTGTGATCGGTTCTGCCTTTACGGCAATCGTTAATTCCCTGGTTGCCGACCTGTTGACACCGCTCATTGGTTTGATCCTGAAGACGGCGGGAATTGATGACCGTTTTGCTGATTGGGCGCCGGGCGGCTTCGGCATAGGTAGTTTCATCAACAGTATTATCAGCTTCTTCCTGATTGCTTTGTCGGTGTTTATATTGATCAAAATTGTGAACTCGGCACAGAAGCTTCGTAAAAAGAAAGAGGAAGAGGTTGCAGAAGAAAAACCTGCTGCTCCGACCGATGTTGAACTGTTAACCGAAATTCGCGATTTGTTGGCGAAGAAAGATTAAAACGAAAACTTCCTTTGAATGCTGTTCAAAGGAAGTTTTTTATATCCGGAAACTTTCTGTTTTACGCGTAAGTTATGGGTTAAAATTTGTTCAAAAGGATAGGCAAACAAAAGCTAAAACAGGGTACAAAAAAACCGCCGGATCATTCCGACGGTTTTTTCATTGTTTTAATTACTTGCAAAGTTGCTTTTTAGAAACAAAGCAAATACCGGCAGCAGCCATCATCACAGCAACCAGGACAAATGCAACGGTTTCACCGGTCTTCGGAGAAACTTTAGCATTGCCGGTCAACGGATCGGTGACAACTTTGTTGTAGTTACCGGTAACGATGACATCGGTCTTTGCAACGATGGTGAGATTTTCAGAGGTCAAAGAACCCTCAGAAATCACATAGTCAACATCAACTTTTGCAACAGAACCATCCGGTTTGTAAACAGCCCAGTTGTCGAACTTACCTTTGTTGCGATCAGCCTGAACACTAACTGATTCACCCGGCTTAACAGCACGGCGCTGGGGCTTGGAATTGGTGCCGTCAAAGATGGTCACGCTGATTTCCTCTTCTCCGGTCGGGCTCTGTTCAGCAGCAAAAGCCGGAACAGTGAAGGCAAAAAGGAAAAGCACAACAAGTAACATTGCCATAAACTTTTTCATGAGAAAAACCTCCGCATATAATTTATATGTGTATTATAACACTGAAAGATCCATTTGTAAATACTTTTTTAAAAAAATGTTGAAACAAATTTTTAAAAAAACACAGCGTTAAAAAACTTATAATTTCATTAGTCTTCAATAATGGAAACGCCGGTCATTTCTTTCGGTTGAGGAAGGTGCAACAACTTCAAAATGGTGGGGGAGATATCGCAGAGTCGACCGCCTTCGCGTAATTTGCACGCTTTACCAATGACGGCAAAGGGTACGGGATTGGTGGTATGTGCGGTAAACGGACTACCGTCGGTATCCAACATACGGTCGGCATTGCCGTGATCAGCGGTCAACAGGAGGACGCCGCCCATTTTTTCGGTGGCGTCTTGTACTCTGCCGACGCAGGAATCCACCGTTTCTACCGCCTTGACAGCGGCGTCAAAGATACCGGTATGTCCGACCATGTCGCAGTTGGCAAAGTTGAGGATAATGACATCATATTTGCCCGATTCAATGGCGGCGCAAACCTTGTCGCAGACTTCAAGCGCGCTCATTTCCGGTTGCAGATCGTAGGTTGCGACCTTCGGCGAGTTGACCAAGGTACGGTCTTCTCCGTCAAACATGACTTCTCGTCCGCCGTTAAAGAAGAAGGTAACATGGGCATACTTTTCTGTTTCGGCAATCCGAAGTTGCGTCATGCCGTTTTTGGATAAATATTCACCCAAAGTGTTGACCAGCGATTGCGGACGAAAAGCTACCGTGACATTCGGCATAGAAGCGTCATACTGCGTCATGCAGACATAAAAGACATCCGGTCTGCCGCCGCGCCGCTCGAATCCGTCAAAGTCATCGTCAACCAAGGTGCGGGTGATTTCACGCGCACGGTCGGGACGAAAATTGAAGAAAATTACGCTGTCGCCCGATTGAATGCGTTCGGTACCGCGAATGACGGTCGGCAGGACAAATTCGTCGGTAAGGAATTTTCCTTCCTCGTCTTTGACGGTGTAGGAATGACGAACAGCCGCCGCGGCGTTATCTGTTTCAATTCCTTCCCCGTAGACCAAAGCGGCATAGGCTTTTCCGACGCGATCCCAACGGTTGTCGCGGTCCATGCCGTAAAAACGCCCCATAACGGTGGCTAATTTACCGCATCCGATTTCAGCCGCTTCTTTTTCAAACTGATCAATAAAGTCGGCGGCACTGGCAGGCGGCACATCGCGTCCGTCTAAAAGTGCATGCACATAAACGCGGGTAAGACCCTGCTTTTTCGCCAATCGAAGCAATCCGTAAAGGTGGGTGTTATGGCTGTGGACGCCGCCGTTGGAAAGCAGACCCATCAAATGCAGAGCGCTGTTTTTCTTTTTGCAGTTTTCCACCGCCGCCAAAAAGGCTTCGTTTTCAAAAAAGTCACCGTCTTCAATCGACTTTGTGATACGGGTCAATTCCTGATAAACAATTCGACCGGCGCCGATGTTTGTGTGACCGACCTCGCTGTTGCCCATCTGTCCGTCCGGCAGACCGACATCCATTCCAGAAGCACCGATCAAGGTGTTGGCACATTCTTTAAAAATGCGGTCTAAACGCGGAGTTTTTGCGGCGAAAATGGCGTTTCCCTTTTGTTCGGGATTGTAGCCGAATCCGTCCATGATCGTTAAAACAATAGGTTGTTTCATGCGTGTTACTCCCAATTATTTATTTGCGGCTTTGACGATAATCGAGAAATCTTCGGCTTTCAGCGAAGCACCGCCGATCAATCCGCCGTCAACATTCACTTTAGAAAGCAGTTCGTCGGCATTCTTGGCATTCATGGATCCGCCGTATTGAATCGTCATGGCGTCGGCAACAGCCGGGGAATAGATTTCAGCGACAACCTTGCGGATGATGGCGCAGACTTCTTCTGCCTGATCGCTGGTCGCGGTCTTGCCGGTACCGATCGCCCAAACCGGTTCATAAGCGATAATCACATTTGCGGCGTCTTCGGCGCTGACGCCCAACAGCGCAATTTTGGTCTGCATGGCAACGAGTTCGGCGGTAATGCCCTGTTCGCGTTGTTCTAAAGTTTCGCCGACGCAGAGAATAACCTTTAAGCCCTCTGCCAAAGCGGCTTTGACACGCTTGTTGACGGTAACATCGGTCTCGCCGAAGTACTGACGGCGCTCACTGTGTCCGATAATGACATATTCAACGCCCATTTCCTTGAGCATGACGGCAGAAACCTCACCGGTGAAAGCGCCGGATTTCTCAAAGTGGCAGTTTTCGGCACCGATACCGATATTGGAACCCTCAGCGGCTTTCAGTGCGGCGTCCAGATCTACGAACGGAACGCAAAGTACAACCTTGCAATCGGCACCGGCAACCAGCGGCTTCATTTCCTGAATCAGCGCGGTGGTCTCCGACGGGGTTTTGTTCATTTTCCAGTTTCCCGCGATAATAGCGGCTCTTTTGGTTTTATCCATAATGAAAATCTCCTTTTTTAATCTTTTTTTAATACAAAAGCAGGGCGGTCAGCCGACCGCCCGTCTTTATTGATTTACTTGTCGTTTAAGGCGGCAATACCGGGAAGCTCTTTGCCCTCTAAAAATTCAAGCGAAGCGCCGCCGCCGGTTGAAATATGGGTCATCTTATCGCCGTAACCCAAGGTGTTGACTGCCGCCGCAGAGTCGCCGCCGCCAATGACGGTAACAGCGTCGGTTTCAGCTAAAGCTTTGGCTACCGCAATGGTGCCTTTTGCCAAGGTCGGGTTCTCGAAAACACCCATCGGACCGTTCCAAACAACGGTCTTGGCACTCTTGACAGCATCGGCAAACAATTCAGCTGTTTTACTGCCGATATCCAAGCCCATCATATCCGCCGGGATCTTGTCAGCGTCGACAATCTCAACATCAATGTCGCCGTCAATCGGATCGGGGAAGGATTTTGCAATGGTGCAGTCGATCGGCAACAGAATTTTAACGCCCTTTTCATCGGCTTTTTTCAACATATCACGGCAGTAGTCGATTTTTTCGCTGTCCAACAGGGAAGTGCCGACGCCGTAGCCCTTTGCGGCGAGGAAGGTATACGCCATACCGCCGCCGATAATCAAGGTATCGGCTTTGTTTAACAGATTTTCGATAACGGTCAGCTTATCAGCAACCTTTGCGCCGCCCAAAATGGTGACAAACGGACGAACAGGCGCGTCAACGGCGTTACCGAGGTATTTCAACTCTTTGCCGATCAAATAACCGGCAACCGCCTCTTTTACATGAGCTACAACACCGACGGTGGAGCAGTGGGCACGGTGTGCGGTGCCGAAGGCATCATTGACAAAAATATCTGCCAAAGAACCAAGCTCTGCCGAGAAAGCCTCGCCGTTCTTGGTCTCTTCTGCACGGTAACGGGTGTTCTGCAACAAGACAACATCGCCATCTTTCATCGCGGCAACAGCGGCTTTGGCATTTTCACCGACAACATTATCGTCTGCGGCAAAAACAACTTCTTTGCCCAATAGTTCAGACAAACGCTTGGCAACCGGTGCCAAAGAAAGTTCTGGCTTCGGCTCGCCCTTCGGTTTGCCGAGGTGGGAACAAAGAATGACCTTGCCGCCGTCGGCAATTAATTTCTGAATGGTGGGAAGTGCCGCAATAATGCGGTTTTCGTCCGTGATAACACCGTTTTTAAGCGGTACATTGAAGTCACAACGAACCAAAACTTTTTGACCGGCGACATTAATATCGTCAACCGTCTTTTTGTTTAATGCGTTCATAAAAAACATCCTTTCAAGTTATTGATAATTTTATCACAATTTATTTTACCACATTTTCCTATTTTTTCAATAGTTTTTTTGGGATTTCAAAAAAGTCAGGGTTTCGGTAGATCCTCCCACCGATATTGATGCAACTGACCGAAATTTTCCAGGGCGGGGTAGTCCCATTGCCGCAAAACTTCATACACACCGATCGCTACCGAATTAGAAAGATTCAAACTGCGGATTTCTCCCGCCATCGGGATTCTTACGCATTGTTCCGGATATTGTATCAGCAGTTCTTCGGGCAGACCTTTGGTTTCTTTCCCGAAAATCAGATAACAGTTGTCGGGATAGGAAACTTCGGAATGAGCTTTTCTGCCTTTGGTCGTAAAGAAGAAAAATTCGCCCTTGTTTTTTTCAAAAAAATCTGAAATACTATCATAATAAGTAATATCAAGAAAGTGCCAATAGTCTAATCCGGCACGCTTCAGCTTGCGGTCGTCAATAGTGAATCCCATCGGACCGACTAAATGCAACCGTGCGCCCGTTGCGGCACAGGTGCGCGCAACATTACCTGTGTTTTGCGGAATTTCCGGCTCGACCATGACAATATTGATTTTAGACATAAAAATCACCCGACAAGTATTATATTCGTTTTAAATAACTCTTGTCAAGTGCGGAAAAAACCATTATAATATTGAACAAAGCGAGGGATATCCATGAAAAAACAGGAAAGTATTTTAAAACGGATTCGTTTTTTGGAAGAAAAGTACGGCATTCGGTACGCAAAACCCGACGGCAAGCTTTTTGCCACGCTGCGACTGCTGTATCTGTTCGCCTTTATTTTTCATTCGGTGATGGTGTTGCTTTTTATGATAGGGATGTTGTTGGTTCATGCCAATACCGACAACTGGCAGCATTTTTCGACAAGCTTTTGGCTGGTTTGCGGTGCACAAGCTGTGGCGATCGGCGGGATCGTGCTGCTGTTTTCGCCGTACAAACTGTGGGGATGCGTGGCAAGTTTGCTGCCGCCGCCGATCTTTGGCATGGTTTTCGGAAGATTGTTGGTCGACGACATGGGTTTTTTTGGTATGAAAACATCTTTTTACTGGCGACATTTTGCGCCGCTTGCATTGATGTTTATTTTGACTGCTTGGATGTTGGGAATCTTTCTTCGTGCCGAAACAAAGGTTCGTCAACAGTATAAAAAAATCGTCAACAATCTTTACCGGCAGTATCATGTCGGCTTGACGGTGGAGGATAACGATCTGTCGGAAACACAGTGGGAAGCGTTTTTAGCGTCCTATGATCCGCGAAACAAACAGAAAACGGAAGAATAGAAAAACGCCTGACAACACGATGATTGTCAGGCGTTTTTTATAACCGATTCATTCCTTGATAACTGACTTGAGCGGCTTCATCTTCGGTATTGCATGAAAGTTGGAAAAACCGTATTTTCTCTCCGATCTCATTAACGATTTGAAGCGTTTGCAGGATC
>JAFWUH010000058.1 GCA_017524165.1 Clostridia bacterium
CTACGGCTATGTATCGGAAATTCATTTTGATAATGCTTATTTCCGTCATGATATCGGCGCAAGAGCGTTAAAAGCAACGGAGGAACAATAAGAATGGTTTATCGAATTTTTGTGGAAAAACGCGAAGGACTTGCCAACGAAGCGGCGGCGTTGTTTTCGGATGCAAAAACCCTTTTGGGGATTCAAAATTTAACCAATGTACGGATTATCAACCGCTATGATGCGGAGAACATTACCGAAGAGCTGTTTGATTATGCCGTCAAGACGGTATTTTCCGAACCGCAATTGGACATTGCCTCCGCCGAAGTGGATTTAAGCGGTGCCGCTGTTTTTGCGGTGGAATTTCTGCCCGGTCAGTTTGACCAGCGCGCCGACAGTGCGGCACAGTGTATTCAAATTATTTCCCAGCAGGAGCGCCCGTTGATCCGTTCGGCAAAGGTATACGCTTTATACGGTGACTTGAGCGAAAAAGATCTTACTGAAATCAAAAAATATGTTATCAACCCGGTTGAAGCCCGCGAAGCCTCGTTGGAAAAACCGGAGACCTTAAAAACAAACTACGAGATTCCGACTACCGTTCGTACGCTGGATGGCTTTATTGGGTTATCCCGTGCCGAATTGGATCGGTTTGTTGAAGAATACGGACTTGCCATGGATGCCGATGATATCGCTTTCTGTCAAGACTATTTCAAATCGGAGCACCGCGATCCGACGATTACGGAAATTCGGATGATTGATACTTATTGGTCCGACCACTGCCGTCATACCACTTTCCTGACCGTGATTGACGATGTTCAGTTTGAAGACGATTTACTGCAACAAGCGTATCAAGACTATCTTGCCGTGCGGCAGGAACTCGGCAGAACCAAACCGGTCTGCCTGATGGACTTGGCGACCGTTGCCGTGAAGTATCTGAAAGCAAACGGCAAGTTGGATCAGCTGGATGAATCGGAAGAAATCAATGCCTGTACGGTTAAAATTAAGGTCGATGTGGACGGTGTGACCGAACCGTGGCTGTTACTCTTTAAAAATGAAACCCATAACCATCCGACTGAAATTGAACCGTTCGGCGGTGCCGCCACCTGTATCGGCGGTGCCATTCGCGACCCGCTGTCGGGCAGAAGCTATGTATACGGCGCAATGCGCGTGACTGGCGCGGCAGACCCGACGGTACCGATCAGTCAAACCATTCCGGGGAAATTGCCGCAACGGAAATTAGTCACAACAGCGGCGGCAGGGTATTCTTCCTACGGCAACCAAATCGGTCTTGCCACCGGTATTGTCGATGAAATTTATCATGACGGGTATGCCGCAAAACGAATGGAAATCGGCGCCGTGATTGCCGCCACGCCGGCAGAAAATGTTCGTCGCGAAGTGCCGGCGGAAGGCGATGTTGTAATCTTGTTGGGCGGCAGTACCGGTCGTGACGGCATCGGCGGTGCAACCGGTTCTTCCAAAGCGCATAACGCGCATTCGGTCGAAACCTGCGGTGCGGAAGTACAAAAAGGGAACGCGCCCGAAGAGCGCAAATTACAGCGTTTGTTCCGCAACGGTGATGCCTGCCGCATGATCAAGCGTTGTAACGATTTCGGCGCCGGCGGTGTTTCGGTCGCAATTGGAGAATTGGCGGACGGTCTGGTTATTGATCTCAACGCCGTTCCGAAAAAATACGACGGATTAGACGGCACGGAATTAGCCATCAGCGAATCGCAGGAACGCATGGCAGTTGTGGTTGAACCGAAAGATGTCGATGCCTTTATGGCTTTGGCAAATGCCGAAAATTTGCAGGCGTGTCCGGTCGCTGTTGTCAGCAAAGAACCGCGTTTGGTCATGAACTGGAACGGCAAGAAAATTGTAGATATCAGCCGTGAATTTTTAAATTCCAACGGTGCGGATAAACATATCAGCGTGACACCCGCCAAGGCGATTCAACCGACCAAGAAAATTAGTGGTACTTTCCGTGAAAACATGGAAAAAACGGCGACCGACCTGAATATCTGCTCGAAACGCGGACTTTCCGAACGGTTTGATTCCACCATCGGCGCAGGAACTGTTCTGATGCCGTTCGGCGGTAAAAATCAGCTGACCCCCATTCAGGCGATGGTACAAAAGATTTCGGTCGAAAAAAAGCATACCGACGATTGTTCTTTGATGGCGTGGGGATATAACCCGTTTATCACCGAACAAAGTCCGTATCACGGCGCTTATTTGGCTGTAGTCGAATCGGTTTGCAAGCTGATTGCCACCGGTGCGGATTTCAAGGATGTTTACCTGACTTTCCAGGAATATTTTGAGCGCCCGAATAAAGACGGCAAGCGTTGGGGCAAACCGTTGGCGGCTTTGCTCGGCGCCTTTAAGGCACAAATGAGTCTCGGCATCGGCGCGATCGGCGGAAAAGATTCCATGAGCGGTTCTTTTGAAGATTTGGATGTTCCGCCAACCTTGGTCTCCTTTGCCGTTACAACGCAAAAAGTTGCCGATATTGTCTCTCCTGAGTTTAAAAAAGCCGGAAACCGTTTGGTATTGCTGAAACCCGATTTGGATGAAAACGGTCTGCCGAATACCGAAAGCTTGTTACAGGTCTTTTCAAAGGTTGCGGCGTTACTGCATGCCGGTAAAGCCGTTTCCTGTTACACGCCGACATTGGGCGGTATTGCCGAGGCGGTTCTGAAAATGTCCTTCGGTAACGGCTTTGGTTTTGCGTTTCATCCGTCGCTGGATTTACAGACCCTTTTCGGTTATTGCTATGGCGGATTCCTCCTTGAAACCGCCGAAACCGTTGAAGGTGCAATTGAAATCGGCGTAATTACAGAGAAACAGCAGATTACATACGGTGAAGAATCACTGGATTTGACAACTCTTTTGGGTCTCTATGAGAATCGCTTGGAGTCTGTCTATCCCTGCAATATCCCGGCACAGAAAATCAGCAAAGAGAATTTTGATTATCAAGCCTCTTCCTATCCTTCTCCCGCTGTGAAGACGGCAAAACCGAAGGTGTTGATTCCGGCATTCCCCGGTACAAACTGTGAGTTTGACAGCGCCAAAGCTGTTTGCGACGCCGGTGCGGAAGCAAAAATCATGGTGATCAATAACCTTTCTTCCGACGGGATTCGCCGTAGCGTGGAGCAGTTTGCCGAAGAAATTCGTTCTTCGCAAATTATCTTTGTTCCTGGCGGCTTCTCGGGCGGCGATGAACCTGACGGAAGCGGAAAGTTTATTACCGCATTCTTCCGTAACGCCGCTGTTAAAGAGGGAGTTACCGAATTGCTGGAAAAACGCGACGGTTTAATGTGCGGTATTTGCAACGGCTTCCAGGCGTTGATCAAGTTAGGCTTGGTACCGTACGGAAAAATTATGGATACCGATGAAAACTGTCCGACCTTAACCTTTAATAATATTGCGCGTCACCAATCGCGCATTGTCCGTACACGCATTGTCAGCAATAAATCACCGTGGTTATCTTTGATGAATGTCGGTGATATTGTAAGTGTGCCGATTTCTCACGGAGAGGGAAAATTCTTCGCGAAAGAGGATTTGATTGCCGAACTGGCGGCCAACGGACAAGTTGCCACGCAGTATGTTGATTTGAACGGCAATGCTACCGGCGATGTTCACTTTAACCCCAATGGCTCTATGGCGGCGATTGAAGGAATCACTTCGCCGGACGGTCGCGTGTTCGGTAAAATGGGACACAGCGAGCGTGTCGGCGCCGGTCTTTATAAAAATGTTCCGGGCAACTATGATATCCGTATGTTTGAAGCCGCGGTCAAATATTTTAAAGGAGAACTATGATGAGTTATCGTTCCGATATTGAAATCGCACAAGAATGCGTCATGAAACCAATTACCGAAATTGCGGAAACGGCACATGTTGCAGAAAAGTATATCGAGCAATACGGTAAATATAAAGCAAAAATTGATCTTTCTCTTCTGGAAGAAGAGGGCAGAAAAGACGGCAAGTTGATTCTGGTAACCGCGATTACGCCAACACCTGCCGGTGAGGGGAAAACCACAACAACGATCGGTCTGGCGGATGGCTTAAGACGCATTGGGAAAGATGTCACGGTTGCGTTGCGGGAACCGTCTTTAGGTCCGGTGTTCGGCGTAAAGGGCGGTGCCGCCGGCGGCGGATATGCACAGGTTGTGCCGATGGAGGACATCAACCTCCATTTCACCGGAGACTTTCATGCCATCGGTGCGGCAAACAATCTGTTGGCGGCTATGTTGGATAACCATATTCAACAGGGGAACACGCTTGGGATTGATGTTCGGAAAATTACCTGGAAACGGTGCGTCGATATGAATGACCGTCAGCTCCGCTTTGTGGTGGACGGCATGGGCGGCAAGGCAAACGGTGTTCCGCGTGAGGATGGCTTTGATATTACTGTTGCCAGTGAAATTATGGCGGTATTCTGTTTGGCAAACTCGATTACCGATTTGAAAGAACGGTTGTCGAAAATCATTGTCGGCTATACCTATGACGATCAACCGGTCACCGCCGGTGATTTAAAGGCGGTCGGTGCCATGACGGCTTTGTTGAAAGATGCATTGAAGCCGAATTTGGTTCAAACTTTAGAGGGTACGCCGGCGTTTGTACACGGCGGTCCGTTTGCCAATATCGCGCATGGATGTAATTCGGTGATCGCCACAAAAATGGCTATGAAAATGGGCGATTATACCGTTACCGAAGCCGGTTTCGGCGCCGATTTAGGGGCTGAAAAATTCTTGGATATCAAGTGCAGAATGGCAGGATTGAAACCCGATGCCGTGGTGGTGGTTGCAACTGTTCGTGCGTTGAAAATGCATGGCGGATTACCGAAAAATGAGCTTGGCACCGAAGATTTACAAGCATTGGAAAAGGGAATTCCGAATCTGTTACGCCATGTTGCCAATATGAAAGATGTTTATCAATTGCCCTGCGTTGTTGCAGTCAACCGTTTTCCAACCGACACCGACCGGGAAATTGATTTCATTATTCAAAAGTGTAAGGAGTTGGGCGTCAATACGGTGCTGTCTACCGTTTGGGCTGAGGGTGGAAAAGGCGGCGAGGCTTTAGCACGCGAAGTAGTTCGCCTTTGTGAAGAAGAACAGGGGAACTTCACTTATTCCTACGAATTAGAAGGAACGATTGAAGATAAAATTACCGCAATCGTTCGTAAAATCTATGGCGGAGACGGGATTACCGTTTTGCCGGGCGCCAAGAAACAGATTGCGCAGTTAACGGCGCTTGGTTTTGATAAACTGCTGATTTGTATTGCAAAAACGCAGTACAGTTTTTCTGATGATCCGTCGAAGCTCGGTGCGCCGGAAAACTTCACGGTTACGGTGAAAAATGTGAAGGTTTCTGCCGGCGCAGGGTTTATCGTTGTTTTGACCGGCGATATTTTGACCATGCCCGGGTTGCCGAAAAAACCGGCGGCGGAAAATATTGATGTGGACGCCAACGGAAAAATTTCAGGCTTGTTCTAAATTTTTTACGGTTTCATCGCAGAAAGGTTGATTCTTTTCTGCGATTTTACCTTTTTTGAATATTTTCTCATTGTTTTTCTTGACATAAAGGGGAAATTTTGGTATAATCATTGCATATTTATTCAAATTATTCATTTTGTATGCAATTGATTGGAGACGCATTGAATGGCAAAGGTTTTTATTGACGGTAGTGCCGGCACCACCAGTCTACGGATACATGAACGGTTAGCGGATCGTTCGGATGTTACGCTTATCAGGTTGGATGAAGCATATCGCAAGGATATAGATGCCCGCCGTGAGGCGTTGCATGCGGCGGATATCGCTTTTTTGTGCCTGCCTGATGCGGCGGCGGTCGAAGCGGTGCAATTGGCTACGGACAGCCAAACTGTCCTGATCGATACCTCAACGGCACATCGAACACATCCCGATTTTACCTACGGTTTTGCTGAATTGACCGGTCAGCGCGAAAAAATTGCGGCGTCCAAACGCATTGCCAATCCCGGATGCCATGCCAGTGGATTTATTTCTTTAGTCGCACCGTTGGTTGAATGCGGGGTTTTGGCAAAGGACAGGCAATTGAACTGTTTCTCTATGACCGGCTATTCGGGCGGCGGCAAAAAAATGATTTCCGACTACGAAAATACCGCGTTACTAAATGATTTGCGCGCGCCGCGGATGTACGGACTTTCCCAAAATCATAAACATCTGCCGGAAATGGCAAAAATCTGCGGATTAAATGCCGAACCGGTATTTTGTCCGATCGTTTCTTCCTATTATGCCGGCATGGAAGTGGTTGTACCGTTGACGCGGGAGGATCTTTCCGTTACGGCAGAGGAAATCAAAGAAATCTACCGTTCTTATTATACCGGCGAAATTGTTTGTTTTTGTGAAGATATGGCGGAAAACGGTTTTATTTCCGCCGGCAGTATGGCAGGGCGCGACGATATGCAAATCGGCATCTTCGGCAATGAGGATCGCATTTTATTGGTTTCGCAGTTTGATAATCTCGGCAAAGGTGCTTCCGGCGCCGCCATTCAAAACATGAATATTGTGCTTGGCGTAAAAGAAACGACCGGACTGAATATCGGAGGATAATAAATGAAAATTGTAAATAACGGAATCTGTGCCGCAAAGGGATTTACGGCAAACGGGATACATTGCGGTATCCGAAAGAATAAAGAAAAACGGGATTTGTCCATGATTTTCAGCGCCGTTCCGGCGCATGCCGCGGCGGTTTATACCACGAATTTGGTGAAAGGCGCACCGCTTTTGGTGACTCAAAAACATCTTTCAAACGGAATTGCACAGGCGGTGATTTGCAACAGCGGCAATGCCAATACCTGCAATGCAAACGGCATGGAAATTGCCGAAGAGATGAGTCAACTGGCGGCAAAGGAACTGGGTATTTCTTCGGACGATATGATTATTGCTTCCACCGGTGTGATCGGTCAACCGTTGGTGTTGGAACCGATTGCCAACGGCATTCCTGATTTGGTAAAGGGGCTTTCATCGGATGGCTGTCAAAAGGCGGCGGAAGGTATTATGACGACCGATACCGTGATGAAAGAAATTGCGGTTGAATTTGAACTGGACGGCAAAACCTGCTTTATCGGTGGTATTGCAAAAGGAAGCGGCATGATCCATCCCAATATGGCAACCATGTTGGTCTTTATCACCACCGATGTCGCCATTTCAAGCGAACTCCTGCAAAAAGCACTTTCTACCGATATTCAAAACACTTTTAATATGGTCAGCGTGGACGGCGATACCTCAACCAACGATATGGTGACGGTATTGGCGAACGGTATGGCGGGGAATAGGGAAATTTGTACGGAAAATGAGGATTTTGCTCGCTTTATGAGAGCCTTGAATACCGTGACGGTACAGCTTTGCCGAATGATCGCTTCGGACGGTGAGGGAGCGACCAAATTATTGGAATGCAAGGTCAGCGGTGCAGAGGATCTTCAAACCGCTAAAACAGTTGCTAAAGGTGTGGTTTGCTCCAGTCTGTTGAAAGCCGCCATGTTTGGGGCGGACGCCAATTGGGGACGGGTACTTTGCGCCATCGGCTATAGTGGCGCCCAAGTGGATATTCATAAAATTGATGTATCCTTCCAAAGCGCGAAAGGAATTATCCCGGTTTGCAAAAACGGCGAAGGCATTGATTTTTCGGAAGAAAAAGCCAAAAAGATCCTGTTGGAAAAGAAAATTGAAATTTTGGTCGAACTGCATAGCGGAACGGCTTCTTCAACCGCTTGGGGATGCGACTTGACCTATGATTATGTCAGAATTAACGGTGACTATCGCACCTGATAAAGAGGAATAACAGATGAAAGATTTTTCAAATTTTGAACGCGCGGAAGTTTTAACACAGGCACTCCCGTATATCAGACGCTATACCGGCAAAACGATTGTTGTGAAATACGGCGGCAACGCTATGGTGAACGATCAGTTGAAAGAACAGGTGATGGAAGATATCGTGCTGTTGTGGTTGATCGGGGTCAAAATTGTTTTAGTGCACGGCGGAGGGCCGGAAATCAATGATTTGATGAACCGACTTGGCAAGAAAGCAGAGTTTGTGGACGGTCTTCGTGTGACCGATAAAGAAACCGTTGATATTGTGCAAATGGTTCTGGCAGGCAAAGTAAACAAATCGCTTGTTAGCTTGTTGGAATCCAAAGGCGGTCATGCCATTGGCGTTTCGGGCATTGACGGCAGTTTGATCGAGGCTGAAACCAAAAATGAAAAATTGGGATTTGTCGGGAAAATCACCAGGATTAATATCCAACCGATCACCGATCTGTTAGAAAAGGGATATATTCCGGTTATTTCGACCGTCGGCTGTGATAAATCGGGTAATATCTATAATATCAACGGAGACACGGCGGTCGCTCATATTGCCGGTGCACTGTCGGCAGAGCGCTTGATCATGATGACTGATATTTCCGGTATTCTTGCCGATAAAGATGACCCTTCGACCTTAATCCCTGAAATTACCGTTTCCAAAGCAAAAACGCTGTATCAGGAAGGTGTTATTTCGGGCGGCATGATTCCAAAGGTGGATTGTTGTATTGAAGCTATTGAAAAGGGTGTTCAGCATGTGGTCATTATGGACGGTACGGTGCCGCATTCCATTCTGATGGAATTGCTGACCGACGAGGGCGCCGGTACCATGGTTACAGGAGGATAAGATGAACACGGTTGAAAAGGATCAAACATATATTGCAGGTACTTATAACCGTTTCCCGGTTGAAATCGTATCGGGGAGCGGCTCTTTGGTAACAGATGTTGATCAAAAACAATACATTGATATGGGCTCGGGCATCGGTGTGACTTCCTTTGGTATCGCCGATACGGTTTGGCAGAATGCCGTTACCGAACAGATGGCAAAGGTTCAGCATATGTCGAATCTTTATTACACCCAGCCCTGTGCCGATTTGGCGGCAATTCTTTGTGAAAAAACCGGTATGAAAAAAGTATTTTTTTCTAATTCCGGCGCGGAGTCCAATGAGTGTGCTGTTAAGGTTGCACGAAAATATGCATCGGAAAAGCATGGCACGGATTGTTATACCATTGTAACGCTGAAAAACAGTTTTCACGGCAGAACTTTAACCACTTTAGCGGCAACCGGGCAGGATCATTATCACGAGTTATTTCAACCGTTGACGCCGGGTTTTGTTTCGGTAGATGCCGGTGATATGGCGGCGCTGAAATCTGTGTGCCAAGAATATAAAGTTGCGGCAGTTTTAATAGAATGTATTCAAGGTGAGGGCGGCGTGGTACCGGTCTCATCGGAATTTGCACAGGCGCTACAACAGTTTTGCCGCGAAAAGGATATTCTGCTGATGGTTGATGAAGTGCAAACCGGCAACGGCAGAACCGGGAAACTGTACGCGTACATGCATTACGGTTTGACGCCCGATATCGTTTCAACGGCAAAGGGTTTGGCAGGCGGATTGCCACTGGGTGCCACGCTGCTCGGAGAAAAGGTGGAGCATGTTTTGGGATTCGGCGATCACGGTTCGACCTTTGGCGGAAATCCTGTCTGCTGTGCCGCCGCGATCAGTATTTTAAAACGGTTGGATGACGCGTTCATGGCAGAGGTTCAAGCAAAAAGCGACTTTCTTTTTGACTCGTTTCAAGGCGCCAAGGGCATTGAATCGGTCAGCGGATTGGGCTTGATGATTGGCTTGAAAACAGCGCGCCCTGCGGCGGATGTTGTCGGCGAATGTATGAAAAACGGCGTTCTTTGCTTGACGGCAAAAAATAAAGTTCGACTTCTTCCGGCACTCAATATTCCAATGGATTTGTTACGGCAAGCGGTGGCAGTCTTGTTGAAGGCTTGCGCAGAATAGAGGAGATATTTGATGAATTTAAAAGGAAAAAGCTTTTTAAAATTACTGGATTTTACGCCGGAAGAAATAGCCTATTTAATTGATTTCGCCGCTGAATTAAAAGCGCAAAAAAAGGCGGGGACGGCGCATAAACTTTGTACGGGAAAAAATATTGCCTTGATTTTTGAAAAGACAAGCACCAGAACGCGTTGTGCGTTTGAAGTAGCGGCGGCAGATCTCGGAATGCACCCGGTCTATTTGGATCCGTCAGGTTCGCAAATCGGCAAAAAGGAAAGCATTGCCGATACGGCACGCGTACTCGGCAGAATGTTTGACGGTATTGAATATCGCGGCTTCGGGCAGGAAATCGTGGAAGAATTGGCAAAGTATGCCGGTGTACCGGTATGGAATGGATTGACAAACGAATTTCACCCGACACAGATTTTGGCGGATTTTTTGACCGTTAAAGAACATTTCGGCGAATTCACGGGAAAAAAGCTTGTCTATATGGGCGATGCGCGTTATAATATGGGTAATTCCCTAATGGTCGGCTGTGCCAAAATGGGCATGCATTTTGTTGCCTGCGCACCTCAAAAATACTTTCCGGATGTCGATTTGGTAAAAACCTGTCAGGAGATCGCAAAGGAAACCGGCGCCGTCTTGGAATTTACGGAAGAACCTGAAAAAGCCGTACAAGGCGCCCATGTGATTTATACCGATGTTTGGGTTTCGATGGGAGAGCCTGATACGGTTTGGGAAGAACGCATTCAGGAATTGTCACCCTACCGTGTCACCGAAAAGCTCATGAAAACGGCGGGGGAACAGTGCCGATTTATGCATTGCTTGCCTGCGTTTCACGACTTGAAAACTACCGTCGGCAAGGAAATTTATGCAAAATTCGGTATTGACTGCATGGAAGTTACCGATGAAGTATTTGAAAGTCAACAATCCATTGTTTTTGATGAAGCGGAAAACCGCATGCACACCATCAAAGCTGTCATGGCGGCAACGCTTTAACACAAATTGACTGAAACAGATGTTTAAATCCGTTGGGTTTAGACATCTGTTTTCGTGTAAAAAATGCTTGACTTTAACACTTTAGTGTGGTAAAGTATAACTGTTGTAAACAGACAGAAACGGAGTATTGCTATGATCATTGATGATTCAGTATTGCAAACGGCAGAAAAAATTACTTTATCTCTGCGACAGTTGTTTTTAAATAACGGTTATAAGCCCTATCGCATGAGCAAATTTGAAGAATATGATTTTTATGTGGGGAATAAGGACTTTTTGGTCTCGGATCAAGTTATTACTTTTACCGATGTGGATGGAAAACTGATGGCACTTAAACCCGATGTAACGCTTTCCATTATCAAGAACAGTCCCGATATGCCAAACAAAACACAAAAAGTTTTTTATAATGAAAATGTTTACCGTGTTTCCAAAGGAACCGGTTCGTATAAAGAAATTCTGCAAACCGGCATCGAGTGCTTTGGCAAAGTTTCTGCCAAAGAGATTTGTGAAGTCATTTCTCTTGCGGCACAAAGTTTAAAAACTTTGTCGGAGGATGCCGTTTTGGCGATCAGCGACCTGGGTATTATATCTTCCGTCATAGAAAAATTAGCCTTGAATGCCGAACAAACAAAAAATATTTATATTGCCATCAAGGAAAAAAATCTTTCGTTTGTAGACCGTATCTGCGAAAACTGCACGGATCAAGTTGCATTACAACAATTGAAACAACTGTTGCAGCTCAACGGAACGGTTGGTACGGTATTAACGGAATTAAAAACTATTTTTGCTGACAGCTTTTCAGAACCGGTAACGGCATTTTGCGAAACGCTGAAATATTTTGAAAATACCGATTATGCCGGGATGATCAGGATAGATTTTTCGGTTGTCGGGGATATCAACTACTATAACGGCATTATTTTCAAAGGTTTTCTTCGGGATATTCCGGTCGAAGTACTTTCGGGTGGGCAGTATGACCTCTTAATGAAAAAAATGGGTCGTCAATCTTCCGCCATCGGTTTTGCCGTATCGAACGATACCTTAGACCGCCTGCATTTGGGTGAAGAGAACGCCGCCGAAAAAGACACCTTTGTGAATGTTGCCTTGCCGAAGGGACGGCTGGGTGAAAAAATCTATCGTTTATTCGCCGAAGCCGGCTATGAGTGTCCTGCTTTGCTGGAACCGGGGAGAAAACTGATTTTTGAAAATACAGAAAAAAAGGTTCGCTATTTTTGGGTGAAACCGTCTGATGTGGCGATTTATGTCGAACGCGGCGCCGCTGATATCGGCGTTGCGGGCAAGGATATTTTGTTAGAATATCAGCCCGATGTTTATGAGTTGGTGGACCTGAAAAAGGGAAAATGCCGTATGGCAGTAGCCGCATCGAAATCCTTTACGGATAACGGTCAGGGCGTTCTGCGCGTGGCAACCAAATTCTCCGCTATAGCAAAATCGTTTTATCACGCCAAGGGACGCGATATCGACATCATTCATTTGAACGGCTCCATTGAAATTGCACCGATTTTAGGTCTTTCGGATGTAATCGTTGATATTGTGGAAACGGGCATCACACTAAAAGAAAACGATTTGGAAGTCAAAGAAACCGTTGTACCCATCAGCGCAAGATTGATTGCCAACAAATCTTCCTATAAATTTAAAAGCAGACAGATTGAAGCAATTGCCGGAAAATTAGCAGAAATTACGGAGGAACAGGAATGATTCGGATTTTAAAATATAAAGAGGTTGCCAACGAAGATATATTTGCCCGTGTAACGCCTAAAATGAATGTTGAAGAAATTGTCGCCGAAATCATTGAGGATGTCCGCAAGAACGGAGATCAGGCACTGTTTGCCTATGGAAAAAAATTTGATAAAGCCGACTTGGCAAGTCTTGCAGTATCCAAAGAGGAATTAGAAGAAGCAATCCAAAAGGTTTCTCCCGAACTGATTGCCATTATGGAAAAAGCGGCGAAAAATATACGAAAGTTTCATGCAAGACAGGTTCGCAACAGTTTTATACTGAACGACGAAGACGGTATTGTTGTCGGTCAAAAAATTATTCCGGTTGACCGTGCAGGACTTTATGTCCCGGGAGGTACTGCGGCGTATCCCTCCACTGTTTTAATGGATGCCGTTCCCGCCAAGATTGCCGGGGTGAAAGAGGTTGTTATGGTAACGCCGCCCAACAGCAAAGGAAAGGTGAATCCCGTTATTTTAGCGGCGGCTAAGGTTGCCGGTGTGGATAAAATTTTCAAGGTCGGCGGTGCACAGGCGATTGCCGCTTTGGCATACGGTACCGAAAGTATTCCGAAGGTCGATAAAATCGTCGGGCCGGGTAACGCCTTTGTAGCGGAAGCCAAGAAACAGGTTTTCGGTCAGGTATCCATTGATATGATTGCGGGGCCGAGTGAAATTATGATCGTCGCCGACGGTAAAACCGACGCGCGTGTCGCCGCGGCGGACTTGCTTTCTCAAGCCGAACATGATAAAATGGCAAGTGCGGTATTGATTACCGATTCCATGGAATTGGCACTTGCGGTACAAGCGGAATTGGAAAAACAGATTCCGCAGTTGTTACGCGCTGAAATTGCGCGGGAATCTATTGATTCCAACGGAAAGATTATTGTTGCCGATTCATTGGATACCGCGATTGACATTGCCAATGAGATTGCACCTGAACATTTAGAATTGTTGCTCGATAATCCGTTTGATTATCTGGACAAAATTCGGCATGCAGGTTCGGTATTTATGGGCAGAAACTGTCCCGAAGCGTTGGGTGATTATTTTGCGGGGCCGAATCACACCCTGCCGACAAGCGGAACGGCTAAATTTTCCAGTCCGTTGTCGGTCGATGATTTTATCAAGAAAACACAGTATACCTACTATACGCGTGACGCCTTGAAAAGGGTGGCAAACGATGTCGGTCTTTTTGCCGAGGCAGAGGGTTTGACTGCTCACGCAAAGAGTGCAAGGATCCGCACGGAGGAGGAAGAATGAGCCGTTTTTTCAGCAAAAAATATGATGCTTTGGTGCCGTATGTCCCCGGAGAACAGCCGCAGAACAGGCAGTATGTTAAATTGAATACTAACGAATCTCCCTTTCCGCCGTCTCCGTATGCCTTGAAATTGGCACGACAGGCGGCAGGGGATTTGCAGCTATATTCCGATCCCACCTGCCGTCAATTGGTACAAACGGCGGCGGAAAAATTCGGGGTAGAGACGGATGAAATCTTGTTTACCAACGGTTCGGATGAAGCATTAAACTTTGCTTTTATGGCTTTTTGTGATCCTGAGCATCCGGCGGTGTTTCCTGATATTACCTATGGATTTTATCCGGTGTTTGCGGTGCTGAACGGTATTCCGTTTGAGACGATACCTTTAAAAGATGATTTTTCCATTGCAATCCATGATTATTTGGGTATTGAAAAAAATATTTTTCTTGCCAACCCAAATGCACCGACCGGTTTGGCATTGTCTAAATCAGATATAGAAAGAATCGTAGAGTCCAATCCGCATCATGTGGTTGTGGTTGATGAAGCTTATGTTGATTTCGGCGCGGAAAGCTGTATAGATTTAATTCACCAATACGATAATATTTTGGTTTGCGGAACCTTTTCCAAATCCCGTTCTTTGGCAGGCGGGCGCTTGGGATTCGCCGTCGGCAACAAAAACTTGATTGCCGATTTAAATACCGTGAAATTTTCTACCAATCCGTACAATGTCAACCGTATGACCATGGCGGCAGGCATCGGCGCGCTTTGCGATGAAAGTTATTTTAAAAACAATTGTAAAGCGATCATGGAGACCCGCGAATGGGCGGCAAAAGAACTGAAAAAACTTGGTTTTATGTTAACCGATTCCGTGGCGAATTTTCTCTTTGCCAAACATCCGAATATTGCCGGGAAAGAGCTCTATTTATTGTTGAAACAAAAAGGAGTCCTGATTCGTCATTTTGAAACCGACCGCTTACAAGACTATAACCGCATTACCGTGGGCAGTTTGGAACAAATGCAGGTCTTGCTTGCAAAAGTCAAAGAAATTTTGGAGGAACGCACATGAGAACGGCAGAAATTAAACGAAAAACCGCCGAAACCGATATTGTCCTTTGGCTGAATCTGGACGGCAGCGGAAAAAGTGAAATTGATACCGGCTGCGGCTTTTTGAATCATATGTTAACGCTGTTTGCTTCACACGGTCGATTTGATTTAAAAGTAACATGTCACGGAGATACCGATGTAGATGATCATCATACGGTCGAAGATATCGGTATTTCGCTCGGCAAAGCATTTGCCGAAGCATTAGGGGATAAACGCGGGATTCACCGCTATGGCGATACGGTGTTGCCGATGGACGAAAGCTTGATTTTATCGGCGGTCGATTTTTCGGGACGCTCGTTTTTGGGGTTTGATTTGCCGATCCCATCCCAAAAGGTCGGTACCTTTGATACCGAATTGGTTGAGGAATTTTGGCTGGGATTTGTCCGTCAGGCGGAATGTGCAGTGCATCTTCGATTGCTGTCGGGGAAAAATTCTCATCATATTATCGAGGGCGCCTTTAAATCGGCGGCAAGGAGTTTGCGGGATGCCGTGAAAATAGATCAGGAATTTCAAGATGAAATTCCTTCCACAAAAGGAGTTTTGTGATGACGGCAATTGTGGATTACGGCGTCGGAAATCTGTTTTCCTTAGTTTGCTCTTTGGAAAAAATCGGGGAAGAAGCGGTAGTTACTGCCGATAAAGCGGTGATCGCATTGGCAGACCGCATTATTTTACCCGGTGTGGGCGCATTTTCGGACGCCTTGAAGAAATTGAAAGCATCCGGACTGATTCCGGTTTTAAAAGAACAAATTCAGCGCGGCAAGCCGGTGATTGGCATTTGTCTTGGCATGCAGTTGTTGTTTGATCGAAGTTTTGAATACGGCGAACATGCTGGACTGCGGTTGATTCCGGGTGAAATCAGACCGATTGCCGATTTTGTGAACGATTTGAAGATTCCCCATATGGGGTGGAATGCCCTGCATTTTACCGAACAAAAGCATCCGTTGTTCCGGTATGTGCAAGAAGGAGAATGCGTTTATTTTGTGCATTCCTATTTTGCAACCGATTGTCAATCAAGTTTGATCGCATCGGTGGAATACGGCGTCGAAATCACGGCGGCGGTTGCTGAAAAAAATGTGATGGGTTGTCAGTTTCATCCTGAAAAAAGCGGTGAAACAGGATTGAAGATATTAAAAGCGTTTTGTGAAATGGAGGCGGCAAAGCCATGTTGATTTTTCCGGCGATTGATTTAATGGCAGGGGAAGCGGTTCGGCTTTATCAAGGCGATTACGCGCAAAAAACTGTCTATCAACATGATCCGCTGGTTGTTGCGCGTGATTTTAAAGCAAGCGGTGCAACCCATATTCATTTGGTGGATTTAGAGGGCGCTAAGTCGGGCGAAACACCAAACTTTGAAACAGTTGTTCGTTTGAAAATGGAGACCGGATTGTTTTGCGAAATCGGCGGCGGTATCCGGAATATGGATACTGTCGAAAAATATATCGGTCACGGATTAGATCGCGTGATCCTCGGTACCGCCGCGGTGACAGATCGCGATTTTTTGCAGTCCGCCGTCTCAAAATACGGCGATAAAATTGCCGTCGGGATTGACATAAAGGACGGTTTTGTTGCCATAAAAGGATGGACGGAAAAATCGACCTATTCGGCGTTTGCGTTTTGCGAACAGATGCAGGAAATCGGCGTTTCGACCCTCATTTGCACCGATATTTCCAAGGACGGTGCCATGGTCGGCACCAACCGCGAATTATACCGTGAGCTGTCACAGCGGTTTTCACTTCAAATTACCGCTTCAGGTGGTATCTCTTCTATGGAAGATGTACAAGCCTTGCGAAAACTTGACCTGTACGGTGCCATTATCGGCAAGGCGTACTACACCGGTGCAATTTCTTTAGAGAAAGCCATTGAGGTGGCACGATGATTACCAAAAGAATTATTCCTTGTTTGGATGTCCGTGACGGCAAAGTGGTGAAAGGCGTTCAATTTGCCGGTCTTCGCGAAGTGGATTCGCCCGTCCGTTTGGCAGAATATTACAGTCAAAACGGTGCCGATGAATTAGTCTTTTACGATATAACCGCTTCTTCGGATGGCAGAAAATTGTTTACCGATATTCTTTGTGAAACGGCAAAAAATGTCTTTATTCCGCTGACGGTCGGCGGAGGAATTAATACCCTGGCTGATTTTGACCGGGTGCTGAAGTGCGGTGCCGATAAGGTCAGCGTGAATTCGGGTGCCATCCGTAATCCCGACTTGATTGCCGAGGCGGCAAAACGGTACGGCGATCAATGCGTGGTACTTTCCTGTGATATCAAGCGGGTGAACGGTAACTTTCGTTTGTTTGCTAAAGGTGGCAGAGAAGATACCGGATTAGATGCCATAGAATGGGTGAAACGCGGCGTTTCCAATGGTGCCGGCGAGGTTGTCGTCAATTCCATTGATACCGACGGCGTGAAGCAAGGCTTTGATTTGGCAATGTTGGCGGCGGTTTGCGACGCCGTTTCTGTCCCGGTCATTGCATCGGGCGGCGCGGGGAAAATAGAAGACTTTATTGCGCTCTTTCAGCGGTTGCCGCGTGTGGATGCCGGATTGGCGGCTTCTATTTTTCATTTCGGTGAAGTGAATATTAACGATTTAAAACGGGAAATGATAAAGAACCAAATTCCCGCCAGAATTTAAGGAGAAAAAATGATGTTAAATATCGACGAATTGAAATTTGATCAAAACGGATTGATTCCCGCCATTGTGGTGGACGCTGTTTCCAAGCAGGTCTTAACCTTGGCGTATATGAACCGGGA
Organism: Clostridia bacterium; assembly: GCA_017524165.1. Classification (GTDB taxonomy): domain Bacteria; phylum Bacillota; class Clostridia; order Oscillospirales; family Acutalibacteraceae; genus UBA737. The sequence continues at coordinate 17,662 of JAFWUH010000058.1, forward strand.
AAGCCTTGCGATTTCGATGGAAAAAGAGCTGACCTGTTTTTACAGCCGTTCTCGTCAGGAGTTGTGGTTAAAAGGAGAGACTAGCGGTAATTATCAACATATCGTTTCCATTGTGGCAGACTGCGATCAAGACGCTTTGGTTGTCACGGTCGAGCCGGACGGTCCTGCTTGCCATTTAAATACTTTTTCCTGCTTTCAAAACCCTGTTTTTCAAAGCGAAGAACGCAAAGACTTTTCCTATGAACAGCTTTTTGAATTGATTCGCGGACGGAAAACAGAACAAAAAGAGGGTTCTTATACCACCTATTTATTCAATAAAGGTTTGGATAAAATTCTTAAAAAAGTCGGGGAAGAGTCTACGGAAGTCATTATTGCCGCTAAGGCGCAGGATAAAAAGGAAACAGTCTATGAAATTGCCGATTTAGCCTACCATGTCATGGTTTTAATGATCGAATCGGGCATTTCATTAGAAGATATATATCGCGAGCTTTCATCCCGACATGTGATTGATAAAAAGGTGAAACAGGAGAAAATGACCTGATGGAGCTGCGTGATTTTCATGTGCATTCCACTTATAGCGACGGCATAAACACCCCTGAAGAAATTGTTTTGTCCGCCATAGACAAAGGGTTGACCGTGATTGGCTTTTCGGATCATTCTTTTACGGCATTTGACCAAAGTTATTGTATGCCAAAAGAAAAGATCGCAGATTACCGTGCGGAAATTTCAGCATTGCGGGAAAAATACAGCGGAAAAATTACGGTGCTTTGCGGTATAGAGCAGGACTACTACGCGAAAGAATCCACGGCTAAGTATGATTATGTCATCGGGTCGGTTCATTATTTAAAGGTAAAGGAACAGTATATCCCGGTGGATGAAGACGCCGAAACCTTGAAAAAAGCGGCAGAGCAGTTTTTTCAAGGGGACATGTACGCATTGACAGAAGCCTATTATAAGACGGTGGGGGATGTCGTTCGCAAAACCGGTGCGACGATCATCGGTCATTTTGATTTGATTACTAAATTTAACGAACAACATCACTTATTTGACGAAACCCATCCGCGTTACCGAAAGGCATGGAAAAATGCCGCGCGGGAACTGCTGAAAAGCGGGGCAATTTTTGAAATCAATACCGGCGCGGTGTCTCGCGGATATCGGACAACCGCTTATCCGTCTTTAGAAATTCGGCAGTTTATCAGGGAACACGGCGGTTCCTTTGTGCTGTCCGGCGACAGTCATTCCGCGGAGAATCTTTGTTTCCGATTTGAACAAGAGAATCTGTAACGGAGGTGTTTTTTTGACCTATTCTGAAAAAATAACCGAAGCGGCAAATATCATTGACACGCAGTGCGGGAAAGCCGAAATCGGACTGATCCTCGGTTCCGGGTTAAGTGAATCTGTTTCTCTTGATAGGGAGAAAACGCTGCCGTTTTCCTCTATTCCGAATTTTCCGATTTCGACCGTATCAGGACATAAAAATGAATGGGTAGGCGGTACCCTTTTCGACAAAAAGATCTGTATGATGCGTGGAAGATTTCATTTTTATGAAGGATACACGCCAAAAGATTTGATTATGCCAATTTATATCATGAAAATGCTTGGGGTTAAAATCCTGATTGTGACCAATGCGGCAGGCGGCGTGAATGAAACTTTCGTTCCAGGAAATCTTATGTTGATTCGCGACCATATCAACTTTGTGGGGGTCAATCCTTTGGTTGGTGAAAATATGGATGCGTTCGGCACCCGGTTTCCCGATATGACGCAAGCCTACGATGCACAGTTAGGTGATTTGGCGCATTGCATTGCGGCGGAACATCATCTGGATTTAAAAGACGGCACCTATCTTTGGCTCAGCGGTCCGTCGTATGAAACGCCGGCAGAAATCCGAATGACAAGATTGTTGGGTGCCGATGCGGTTGGCATGAGTACCGTGCCCGAAGTGATTGCCGCAAGACATTGCGGTCTTAGGGTGTTAGGATTATCCTGTATCACCAATATGGCGGCAGGCATCAGCCAAAAACCGTTGCAACACGAAGAAGTTTTGGCAACCGGTCAAAAAAGCTTGGCACAGTTTTCGTTGCTGATTCGTGAAATCATTCATCATCTTTAAAAAACCGGCTCACGGAATTTTCCGTGAGCTGGTAAATTTTGTTATATTCTTGCAACGCCGGTTTCTTTGGCGGCTTTCACAACGGCTTTGGCAACAACCTCAGCCACGCGTTTATCCAAAGCGGAAATGATAATGTTTTCTTCACTCAGATCACTTTCATCAATCAATGAAGCAAGCGCATAGGAGGTTGCAACCTTCATTTCTTCGTTGATACAGGTAGCACGGCAATCCAACGCTCCGCGGAAAATGCCGGGGAAAGCTAACACATTGTTGATTTGATTCGGAAAATCCGAACGCCCGGTTCCGACGATTCTGGCGCCTGTTTTTTTAGCAAGATCCGGCATAATCTCCGGAGTGGGATTTGCCATCGGAAATAGAATAGAATCTTTCGCCATCGACTGTACCATGTCTTTCGTTACGCAGTTCGGTGCGGAGACGCCGATAAAAACATCAGCGCCCTGCAAGGCGTCGGCGAGACTGCCGTGTTGCTGTGCGGTATTGGTCACTTTGGCAATGGCTTCCTGTGCAGGATTATTGGTGGATAATCCGGAATAAATTATGCCGTATCGGTCGCAGAAAATCAGGTTTTGCACACCGAGCTGCATTAAATGTTTTCCGATAGAAATACCGGCGGCACCGGCACCGTTGATTACTACTTTGACCTCTTCGATTTTCTTATGTACTACTTTTAAGGCATTGATCAAAGCCGCGCCGACAACAATCGCCGTGCCATGCTGATCATCGTGAAAGATCGGAATATCACAGAGTTCTTTTAAGCGTTGTTCGATTTCAAAGCATCGAGGAGCCGAAATATCCTCTAAATTAATACCGCCAAAGCTTCCTGACAGCAAATATACCGTTCGGACAATTTCGTCAACATCTTTGGATTTAATGCAGAGAGGGAAGGCGTCAACATCAGCAAATTCTTTATCTGGAAAGCAGAGTACACGCGGGAAAATATGTACGGCCAACTTCGTTACGGTGATTACCGAAAGGCCCTGCAGTATAAGGATCAGGCCCAGCAGATTTCCCGTTTCCTGTA
>JAFWUH010000059.1 GCA_017524165.1 Clostridia bacterium
GAAAAGTATTGATCAAACCGGTATTGGCAAGAATTGTAATCCACGAATAGGTACGAATCAAAAAATTCATCCACATGGGAATCATGACGATCATTAGAATCATTCGTTGAGAATTGACGCGGATCTTTGTCATACAATAAGCCATCGGATAGGCAAGCAACAAGGTAATCACCGTTGCAATAACGGCATAAAGAATTGAAATATAGAACGCTCTTTTATATTTCCCTATTTCCGCAAGATTCGCAAATGAAAACACGCCGTTTTGATCGGTCAAGGCATAAAAAATCATGATAATCAGCGGAACTACAATAAAAATTGCCGACCAAACAAGATACGGTGCCGCAACCAATTGGCTGCCGAAAGATCTATTTTTCACGGCTCGTCCTCCGTTTCAATGTCGGAAAGATGATCAATTTCTTCGCTATAAGAACTATAATCACCGTATTTGCCGGAATATTCGGATTTTTTCATGATATGAATGGCATCCGGCTCGATATATAATCCAACCCTTTCTTTAACCTCGGTTTTATCGGTGGTCTGAATCATCCATTTAAAACCGCCGATATCTACAATAATTTCATAATGCACACCCAAAAAAGCTACCGAAGTCACCACGCCGGTCAGCATACCGCGTTCCGGTTCAACAATATCGACATCTTCCGGTCGAACCACAACATCTACCGCTTCATTCGGTGCAAAACCGCTGTCTAAACATTCAAACTGATGGCCGGAAAACTCAACAAAATAGTCGCGAAGCATTACGCCGTCAACAATATTGGATTCCCCAATAAAATCCGCGACAAAGGCATTCTTCGGTTCATTATAAATATCAATCGGTGTACCGATTTGTTGGATTTTACCGTTATCCATTACAACAACACGGTCAGACATGGTCAACGCTTCTTCCTGATCGTGTGTAACAAAAACAAAGGTGATCCCAAGCTGGCGTTGGATGCGGCGCAATTCTTTCTGCATATCTTTCCGCAACTTTAAATCCAATGCCGCCAGCGGTTCATCCAACAACAGAATTTCAGGACGGTTGGCAATGGCGCGCGCAATTGCCACGCGTTGTTGTTGCCCGCCCGAAAGAGTATCGGTATGACGCTTTTCAAAGCCGCTTAAACCTACAAGGTCCAGCATTTCTGTTACTTTCTTTTTTATTTCCTTTTCCGGCATCTTTTGAACACGAAGACCAAACGCGACATTTTCATAAACATTTAAATGCGGGAAGAGAGCATATCGCTGAAAAATTGTATTCACACGGCGTTTATAAGCCGGAACACCGAGAAAACTTTTATTATCCATAATAACATCGCCGGAGTCCGGTTCCAAAAATCCGCCAATCAAACGCAGCGTTGTGGTTTTCCCGCAACCGGAAGGACCTAAAAGGGTGATGAACTCCTGATCCATGATCGAAAGATTTAATCCGTCAAGTACCTTTTCACCGTCAAAAGAAACATGTATATCCTTTAATTGAACAATGGGTTTCTTGTCCAAACCAAACATCCCCCTTATACTTTTTATCTGGACGGGGCATCAACGGGCAGCACTCCGCCTATCATCACGCCAGAGCCGGGAGTGTCCCACCATTTCGTGGTGGTGGATGCCACCTTCTGCTCCGCATCCGCAGATATCAAGACCGAACCATTTTCCTGCAACAGTTCCACTCTCTCTTTAGGATACGGCACGTCAAACATTGAAGGATTCGCCAATCCTGTGTTATTCCTGTTTGCCGAAGGCGGTGTCCCACCTTATACTTACCTGTTGGACGGAGATCCCAATAGCATGGTATTCCAACCAGACCCCACCTATTATGGCCTCACACCCGGAAACCATACCGCGTATGTCAAAGACTCTCTTGGTTGTGTCAGAAGTTGTTCATTCCAAACCGATCCCGTGGAGCCCAAAGAGGTAATTGTAGTCACTATGGGAGTTGAC
>JAFWUH010000006.1 GCA_017524165.1 Clostridia bacterium
CAGGCGGCGTGAGCCGACCGCCGTTTGCAGTTGCTTTTCACTACGCCTAAGGCTCCGTTTCAAAGCAACTGCAAACATTATACCATTTCTTCTTTTTTAAACGAAAATGGTTCACATCTCTTTACAACGCAGAAAAATTTAAAAAATATTCAAGAGGATGTACAAGTGTCACGCATATTTGAGGTTTAAAAATGGTTTCATAGTCAAAACCGTATTCGTCTATATTGGTTTGCATTCCGACAGAAGTATAGATTGTTCCTTGCGTATCGACAAAAGCAAGCTTATCAAGATCATACAGTTTTTTCATACGGGATTGATACGCCTCAAGGTGTGCTTTGTCACTCAAATCCTCTTTTGTCAGAAGATCTATCGCAACCCGGATCGTTTTAATATTCTCTTACAGGTTATTCCTGATGACCTGTTCACGCCGTCCCGCAAGTTCGTCCAGATACATAAGGCTGACCGTACGAACGGCTTTGTCGGTATCTCTTTTTTCGTTGCTGCCCAACCACATCGTTGCAAAAACAAGCAGTGTGGCTATCAATATACTGCCAACAGTTATAAGTGCAACTGTTCTTTTTCTATTATGCTCCATTATTAGACCTCCGCGCTTTGTTTGGGGTCGATTTCATCTCGACGGTCGCAATGCCTGATAGAACGGCAAAACAGCCGCTTGCATCTTGATCGCATATTTTCCGTTATCTTACATATTAATAATAAGGACAACCCGGTTTGCTTCAATCATACAGTTCTACCGCTGTGCAATCGTCCAACGGCGGGATCCGAACCGCAACAGTTTCACTTTTTGCAGTCGGCACATTTTTCCCGACATAGTCCCCGCGAATCGGCAATTCACGATGACCGCGATCAATCAAGACCGCCAATTGAATTTCCGCCGGTCTGCCTAATGAGATCAGCGCATCCATGGCGGCACGAACCGTTCTCCCCGTATATAACACATCGTCGACCAATACAATCCGCTTATCGGTCACCGAAAAGGGCAGCTGCGGCGTTTGAATGACCGGGTCGACCGAGATCGTGCTCAAATCATCCCGGTAAAAGGTGATGTCCAACACGCCCACCGGCGGACGCACACCCTCTATCGTTGTCAATTCATCGGCGATCCGTTCGGCAAGGGGAACACCACGCCGCTGAACGCCAACCAAACAGATTTGTGCACAGCCTTTGTTTTTTTCGACAATTTCATGCGCAATTCGTTTTAATGCCCGTCCAATGGCATTTTCATCCATTAGTTTTGCTTTTAACTCAGCCAATTATGCCACCCTCACCTATCCTATTATTATAATGTCTACTTATCGAGCAAAGCGTTTGCACTTTAAACAAATCAAAAAGCCTTTCGGCTATCGCTATTAGTGGCTTTTTGATTTGTTCAGCAGACATTATTATAACATTTTAACCCTTATTTGTAAAGGAAAAGCCATGCAAGCCTAATCGCTTTGAAACCTTTATAAACAGAATAAAGTAAAAATTGTCGATTTGCACAACGAAAATGACAGTAAATGTCAATTTTGTTCTCAAAAGCAAAATTGTAACAACTTTGTAATCTTTTTGCTTTTTAAAAAATCGTTTAATTTGCACAAAAATCCACATTTGACATTGGTTGACATTTTTCGCTTTGCGACTTATAATGCGAAGGTCTTGGAAAAATTTGTAATTTTTTTGTCCTTTTACAGCGTAATTTAACCCAAAGGAGTCATTGAATGTTTAAATTCATCAGAAACAACCGCATGAACGGAAAATCGGATCTTATCCTCCGTCTTGCAATGACTGTTCTGTTGGCTGCCATTACGGCAGTTGCCACGATACAGTTGCTCAGTTGTTCCGTGAAAACCGTCCGAATTTGGGACGGCGACAAGGTTTACTCGCTCAAAACCCTTTGCAATGATGTTACCGATATGGTGAAAACCGTAAACCTTTCTTCCGATCATTATCGAATCATCGAAACCAAACAACACGGTAAAACAACTGAAATATCCATCGAGTACACATTCCCCGTCTATATTACATCGGGAAATCAAACCGTAACCTTGGAGACCGGGGTTGCCACGGTCGGAGAGATTCTTACCTCGGCAGGATTTGTTCTTGACCAAAATGATTTGGTGGAACCGTCTGTCGATACCGAAATCACCCAAACCGCCTATATCGACTATACGGATATCAGTTTTGTCTCCGGCACCTATACCGAAGCCATTCCGTGCAGTACCGATATTATCTACTCGGAAAATTACACCGTTGGCACCAAGACGACGCAGGCGGGTACGGAAGGCGTACGCTTGGTCAGCTACACCTCTAAAATTGTGAACGGTGTAACCGTCGAAACCAATATTGACAATACGCAGGTGTTGAGCGATGCCGTCAATCATACACAGATCATCGGCACCAAAGCTTTGCCGGTCGAAGCAGTTGCCACAAGCAGTTCGGTTCCCTGCGTCTCCACATTGACTCCCGCCGCGCCGATCGAACTGGACGCCAACGGCAACCCGATCCATTTTACCAAAAAGATGACGGTGCAAGCGACCGCCTACACCTATACCGGACATCGGTGTTCCACCGGCGTTGCGCCGCAACCGGGATATATCGCCGTAAATCCCCGCATCATTCCCTACGGCACCAAGCTTTATATCAAGACGCCCGACGGAAAATATGTTTACGGCTATGCCGTTGCCGCGGATACCGGCGGATTTATTAAAAGCCGTCCGACCAATGTGGATTTGTTCTTAACCAGCGAAGCGGCTTGTCAGCAATTCGGTCGCCGCAATGTTGAAATTTATGTATTAGAGTAATAGCAATGCCTCTCTTCATTGAAAAGAGAGGCATCTTTTTATCGACGGTTTCCGGTAACCTTTACTTCTATATCATAGGGTGCCGGCGCGTCAACTTCATGGATCCGCAGTTGAATGCGGTCGGTAGAAAACAAATATTCCGTCAATTTCTTGGTATCGGTAATATCATCCGGCAATAAAACTCCGCCGCAAGGGCGGTAGTCGGTATCGCCGTGATAATCACATCCGCAGGTCAATAAAATACCGGTTTCGCGGTTGAGGGTCAAAAGTTCCTGCGAGCAGGTCGTCTTGTATTTCGGATGACAGTTGATTTCATATCCGTCAACCTCTTCGATTGGCAACGGTACAGTCCCGTTGCGATACGGATGTGCCTGCACCATAAAGATGCCGTTTTGACGGCAAAGCTCATGCAGTTGTTTCGGGGAAAGCAAATACAGTTCTTTATTCGTGCGTAAAAACGCCGCGTCAACGCCGTACAGCAGAATATGGATCCGCTGATCGTATTCCATCGTCACTTCTACACCGAACAATACGCGCATACCTTCTTTTTCGGCAATGTCGGCGGTCAGATCCGCTTCCCGGATATAATCTTCCAGCCAGGCGTCAAATCCTTTCTCCTTGGTATATACCTTACAGTAATGATTCGTTAGTACAAAGCCGTCCAAACCGACCTTTTTTGCCTCGGCAACAATCTGTTTCGCATCCATTTTACAGCACCAACTGATGCCGCCGGTATGCTCATGTAAATCCAAAAACATTTTTTCTCCTCTGCCCATGCTAAAGGGCTTCCTTACAAGAAATTTAAAAAAACACAAAAAGAAAACGAAAAACCCCGCAACCGATGACGATTGCGGGAATTTTTTCTCAAAATCATGCCTTGCCGACCGAGCCGAACAATTCCATTTTTTCTTTCACGGTTGCCTTAATCGCCTCAAAGCCGGGCGCTAACAGTTTGCGCGGGTCAAATCCCTTGCCGACTAAATCCTTGCCCTCTTCAATATAAGCACGCGTAGCGGCTGCAAAGGACAGCTGACATTCAGTATTAACATTGATTTTGGAAACGCCCAACGAAATCGCCTTTTGAATCATATCCGCCGGAATACCGGTACCGCCATGTAAAACCAACGGCATTGCGCCGGTCAACTGCTGAATGGCGTCGAGGGTATCGAACCGAAGTCCAGCCCAATTTTCAGGATATTTACCGTGAATATTACCGATACCGGCTGCCAACATGGTCACACCGAGGTCGGCGATCATTTTGCACTCTGCCGGATCGGCAACTTCGCCGCCGCCGACAACGCCGTCTTCTTCGCCGCCGATAGCGCCGACTTCAGCCTCCAACGAAAGACCTAAACGGTTGCAGGTTTCGACCAATTCACGGGTTTTTTCAATATTTTCTTCGATCGGATAATGAGAGCCGTCAAACATGACGGAGGAGAATCCCGCCTCGATACATTTTTTTGCGCCTTCATAGCTGCCGTGATCCAAATGCAGTGCAACCGGAACGGTAATGTTCAATTCTTCCAACATTCCGTTCACCATGCCGACAACGGTTTTGTAGCCGCACATATATTTGCCGGCGCCTTCAGAAACACCGAGAATCACCGGAGAGTTCAACTCCTGCGCGGTTAAGAGAATCGCCTTGGTCCATTCCAGATTGTTAATGTTGAACTGACCGACAGCATACTTGCCGGCTTTAGCTTTGTTGAGCATTTCTTTTGCAGAAACTAACATTTTTTCTTCCTCCGTTATTGTTCAAAAATTTTCAATCCATATTATACCTTATCTGCCGGATGAAAGCAAGTACTTCTTCGACGAAATTTTAGAAACAAGGGTCTTTGGTTACCTTTTCGGGCGGGACTTCCAACAGCTCGGGATGAAGCATCAGATGACGGAGTCGACGGAACGCCGAGGCAAAATAACTGCCGGAGCAGATACGCTCATCCATCACCACACCCAACGGCAGACATCTTTCAAAGACGATTTCACCCTTAACGCGGCGCGGCACTTCCCGCAGATTACCGAGCGTAACAAAGATACTGGTCGTGCCGAATTCGTAACAGTGATGATAAATATGATTGGTACGAATGGACGCCAAATTTGAGATAAATAAACTATTGTGGAACGGCGAAATCGATAAAATACTGCGTGGCAATAATCCGTGTTTATCCATAAAACGGAACACGCCGACGCCGAGTCCCAGTACCCCGGGCACGCTCAATAAAAACTTGATCATTTTTTCGGTACCGTTGTTTTCCGCCGCGTGACGATTTTCGTCGATATACTTCTCCATCTTGCGGGTGACATCAAACACCGTATCGGTCAATTCCAATTTGACCTTAGAAGTGGTGCCCTCGTGATCCTGACCCGATTTCAGCACGACCAAAGAGACCCAAAAGTCGTTATGAGCGTAAATTCGTTTGTTCACCACAAAACGGTTCAATTCCGGAAAATCACAAACCGTTCGCAGATACGCCGCCAAAAAGAGCGCCATATGGCTGATGTTCACGCCCTCTTTGCGTTTGGCATTGAGATAATTCTGTGCAGTATCAATCGGAATATCAATGGTTGCCATATTGAGTGCATCGGTGCGGCGATTCATAATGTGAGCCGCAACAGTATACATGGGATCGGTATTTTTCAACCGTTTTCCGTCCGCGCGCATGAAAACCCCTCCTTATTTTAGTTCAATTATATCTGATTTCACGCAGTTTTTCAAGTTTTTTCAACGAAAACGGCAGACGGAAATCCGTCTGCCGAAAAATCAGGATAATGTTTCAAAAATCTTTGCGCCTTTGGTTTTCACCAAACGGTTAATGGCGCGCGTTGCCACAGCCAAAATGACCGAGACGATCAATAAAAACTTTGCGGCGTCAAGAGCCGTCAGATACTTTAACGCAAAATATCCTGCCACACCGAGGAGGACGGCAACCGCCCACCCGCCGAAGATGCTGATAGTGACGGCAAAGCTCTGCTTGACCGGCACCGTCTCGTTGGTCCAGGAAAGATTGGCAAATTTCACGCCGAGCCAAAGACCGACCGCCGAAGTAAAACAAACATAGATTACTACAAATAACAAAAGCGAAAAAACATAAGCATCCAATCCGACCACAAACGCCAGACAGAACGCCATCATCATTGCCGGCGGCACCGTTAAAATGAGATGCAGTCTTTGTTTCGCCGCCAAGACCCGTTCTCCCGCAACCGGCATCGTTTGGAGGATCCAGATATTTTTGCCTTCCAGTGAAACCGACGGCGCCGTCAAGGTATTCACGGAAACACCGAAACAGACTATCGCCGCCAAAAGGATCTGCACAAAATCTTGGGAAACCGGCAATATTTGAAGTACGCCGGCAATCTTCTTTGAAAAGATGATCGCCGCCACGCCGGCGAACGGCATCAACAGGGTTCCAAGCGCACTGTTCATGATATAAATCGGACTGGCGCCCAGTCGTTTGAGTTCCTTGCGGAATAACGCCGTATCGACCCCGGAAGATTTGATATCGCCCGATTTAAAGGTCGCTTTGACCGAAGACGCATTTTGCCGCAATGCAACCGTCAGGAATGTTTTGGATAAAATCAGATAGGTTCCTATCATCAAAGCAAAGGCGCACAGCGTGACCGAAACCGTCGCGATCAAGTTGCCGGTGCCTGCCTGCCCCATGACATAGATCGGATAAGCGCCGTTATGAATGATTTTTCCGACCTTGATGCTATTGACGATCAACGATTGCAGCAGCGCATTAAATCGGAAATAAACATAGTAATACCCGACTAAAAAAAGTAAGGTAAAGACAATCGTACCCAAGCTCTTATGTTTTATTCTTGTCGCAATCAGCGCCACCAACCAACCGAGCGCACAGGTCAGGGTCGCAATCACAAAAGCAAGAATAAAGATCAGCAGAATTTGGCAAACGATCGCCAAAACAGAAACTTTCGCCGTAATCCAATAGGCAATATAGGCTGGAACCAGTACCAGCGATTCATATAAAAGTCCGGTCAGATAGACCGTCAGCATGCGCGAGAGCAAAATTGCCGACGGGCGCACCGGCATAGAGAGCAGTAATTCATTATCCTTCGCCAGATATAGTCCGGAATAGGTATTAAACACACTGCCGAAAACGCCGAACACAATTGCTAACAGATAGACAATGGAGAAAAACAACCAATCCATTCCTGCCGCCGCAAACGGTTCTGCCAAGCTGAACGCAACAAAAAAGAAGATGGCGCCCACGCTTGCAAAAAGCAACAATCCTAAAAGGATCATCCCGATAATACCGACCAAAGAACGGTTTTTCCCCGTCTTTCGATTGACAAAATAGAAGGTATTCAGTTCCAAAAACTGTTTTTTCAAAAGCGCTTTCAGCATGGGTCAGCCCTCCAATTCGAGGAAGACCGATTCCAACGAGGTATCGCCCTTGACTTCTTCCATCGTACCGCACTTGATCAATTTTCCGCCCTTGATAATCGCGACCTTATCGCAGAGCTTTTCCGCCACTTCCAGCACATGGGTGGAAAAGAAGATCGCGCCGCCGTCTTGACAAATGCGTCGCATAATTTCTTTTAAAATATGTGCGGCTTTCGGATCCAAGCCGACAAAAGGTTCGTCCATCAGAATCAACTTTGGTTCATGAATCAACGCGGAAATAACCGCCAATTTTTGCTTCATGCCGTGTGAAAAAGAAGAAATCGGTGACGCCAGACTGTCGGTGATTTCAAACAACTCGGCATATTCTTCAATCCGCTTTTTACGGTCTTGCGCCGAAACTTCAAAAATATCGGCGACAAAATTCAAATACCCGATGCCGGTCATAAAATCATATAGATCAGGATTGTCGGGAATGTAAGCCATTTTCTTTTTACAGCCAAGCGGATCCTTTTTAATCGAAACGCCGTCCACAAAAATTTCACCCGAATCAAACGGTAAAATACCGATGGCACTTTTTAAAGCGGTAGTTTTTCCGGCACCGTTATGACCGATAAAGCCGTAGATTTCCCCGGCTTGAATTTCGAGCGATAAATCATCGACCGCTTTCTTCTCTCCGTATTTTTTGGTTAAATGTTCAATTTTGAGCATTTTTCTCCCTCACTTTTCCCGGTTTGATTTTTAAGGATTTTAAATATTGCTTCTGCTGTGCGATTAAACGATAGCTTTCCACCGCTTTTTGGATCGTTTTGTTGTGAATCCAAGGTTCCAGCGTTTTTGTTTCGATATAAGGCACCGCCGCCGACCATTGTTTTGCCAACGCCGTTGCAAAAAACCAAGCCACCATCATCTTGACATAGTATTCTTCCCTGTCAATCGACGCGACCTCTCCCAAAATATCGGGCGAAAAATCTTCGTCCAAAAAATGCGTCATCAGTATTTCAATGCCAAACCGTACAATATACGGTTCTTCCGACTGTAACCAACGGTCAATATCTGCCCTCAACCGTGACCGATTTTTGGTAAAGCAAGCCGGCCGCAAAAGGTCGCAGGTTGCCCAATTATCCACATAGGGCAGAAAACGGTCGATTCCCCGAACTGTTTTGGCATAATTCTTGCCGCGGGCAAGGATAAAGCCGTGCAAATTGTTTTCATCATAATACCGGTGCGGCAAATCATTCAAAAAAATGTCAATATTCTCTTTCCCGGCAAACTCTTTGGCAAGCTGTCGCAGTACGGGGGTGCGCACCCCGAGAATTTTCTCCTCCGGCACCGTCGGGATCAACTTGGCGTGAAATTGGCGGTATGATTCATCCGCATTTTCGATCAACCGTTGCCGAATTTCCTCTACCATCCCGCCAAACCGCCTTTCCGATTAGTTTTTTTATTATACCCTTGCAATAAAATCCTGTCAAGCATTGCGTGGCAACGCCGAACTGTTTTTACGCCTATTTCATTCTAACCATTGTCTTCTTCACGGAATTTTTCCAATAATTTTTTCTTTTCGCGTTTTAAATATTGCGCGTCAAATGACGGATAAACACAATCGTCACAAGTACCTGAAATATTTAACGATACTTCTTTTAAGGTGCATGCTCCGTTTGATTCATAAATGCATAAATAATTTTCACACTTCATTCCGTCTTCCCCCAAAATAAAAAAGTGCGCAGCCGGAGCTACGCACCGAAAAACGCACAACTCCGATTGCTGCGACACAAATCTTAAGCACATTACGAGGAATGTCAAAAGATAGAGTAAGCGTTTTTACCAAAATAAAAACACTACCCCGAAATGTGCAATATTGATTTGTGTCGCAGCTGTATTATATCATATCAAAATAACAAAATCAATAAAAAGTGTGCAACACTTGCCGCCGTTTAAGCGTCGGTTACCTGTACAAGTGTCAATGATCATTGACAAACCTACAAAGCCCTCCGACAGCGCTGTAACGCACCGAAAGAGGGCTTTTTGAGCTTTTCTTTATCTGCCGGAAGCCGACAACATAGCAAAGGGTGTTTTGAATATTATCTTCAAATCTCCCCACGAAGTACGGTTTTCTATGTAGTTCAAATCCATTTCAATCCACTCGTCAAAGGGGATATCGTTTCGGTTGTCAGCAATCTGCCAGTCACATGTGATGCCGGAAGTTACGATCAAACGCAGCTTTTCATAATCGGTATATTCCGCAACCTCATCCGGAAGCGGCGGACGGGGACCTACCAGACTCATATTCCCGTGAAGGACATTAAAAAGCTGTGGCAATTCGTCTACGGACAACTTGCGAAAAATTTTGCCGAGCCTTGTAATGCGAGGATTGTCCTTCATCTTAAAAACGGAACCGTCCATTTCGTTTTTGTCCATAAGTTCTGCTTTGCGTTTATCTGCGTCAACATACATCGTATGAAATTTATACATATAGAACTCTTTGCCATGACAACCAATACGAATTTGTTTATAAAAAGGACTGCCGTGTGGATCGTCCAAAAATATGGCTATAGCAATCAAAACAATGGGAATTATCGCAAAAATCAAAATGGTCAAAGAAACAATAATGTCAAAAGCCAGTTTTTTCGCCAATACGAACGAAACGACTTGTTATTGATAATTCTTGCCAATCGTTCTTCCGTTGCTTTATCAGTTTTTCCAAATTCAAGATAAGGCATTTTTAGACCTTCAGCATATTTACTTACCTTTAAAAATTATAATACATCTTTCTGAATTTTTCAAAACCTTGACAAAAAACATTAATTTTTCTCTTACCGTCCCCTGTACTATTGGCACGATCACGGATCAGTATCCGAGGACAATACCGAGCAGGATAAAAGCGATTACCAACAGGAGGTTCACTGCAAACAGCGGAACACTTTTTTTCACCCATTTAAAATATTCCATCTCGATCATGGATAGGGAGATCAGCAAAACCGGTGAAGTGGGGAAGAGCACATTGGTATAGCCGTCGGCAAAGGTATAGATCAGGACCAAGGTTTGATTACTCAATCCTAAACTTACGGTCGAGAGCAGACCCATGACCAAAATTGCCTTTGCGGTAGAGGACGAGATGAAAAACTCAAGCACCAGCACCACGGCGTAAACGATCAATGCAATCAGGAAGATATTTTTTCCTTTCGCCAACAAATTGATCTGATTCGTGATGGTTGGCATGACACAGCCTTGGTCAAAGACATATTTTATCGAAGCGGACAGCGCAATAAATACAATGGTAGGCAGTGCTCCTTTAAGCCCTTTTAAAAAGCTTTGAACTACCGTTTTCCAAGAGGAGGTACACCACACCCCTGCCAGCGTCCCAAACAGGAGGAAATAGGCGATCAGCACGACAACGGTATAGTCTCTTAATGCGCCGACAAACGAGCATACGGCAATCAGCGCCAGACTGCACAGCAAAAACAGTCCGTAGACGGTACGAATTTTTTTCTGTTGTTGAGGTGATTTTTGCGGGACATTGCTGTAAATATTGACCGAAGATTTCATCCGCAGGTCATGTTCATAGGTATAGCTGTTTTTCGGATTTTTTTCCAGCTTTTTGAGGTATAAAAAGATGAACGTCTGCAGCAGCAGATACATGACAGCAAAAATGAGGATTCGGTACCAAATGTTCTCCATGGGATTGGTGCCGATAATTTCACTGGCGAGCAGAACGGTAAAGGGATTCGTGACGGCGCTTGCAAAGCCGAAGCCGCACGATAAAATACAGACGAGAAAACCGGTGAACGAATCATAACCGACTGCCAGACACAGCATGGTCAGGATTGGCAGCATGGTCAGCATTTCTTCAAACAATCCAAGGAATGCGCCGAAACACATACACAGCAACGAGATCAGCGCGATCATCAGCTTTTTCCGATTTTGGAAGCGTTCCGAAACAGCGCCAACCATCGCACCGATACCGCCGGCGTCATTCATCACCTGGAAAGACGCTGAGATAACCAGCAAAAACAGCGACAGCATGATCAAGGTCAAGCCGTCCGCGGAGAAAAACACCAGCACCGGGGCGAGCAACCCTTTCCAAAGCGCGACGCCTTTTACCGCGTCCAAGGGACGGTAAACGCTGTAATCCGTACTGCCGTCGGCATAGGTGCCGAAGCTTCCCGCTGGGATTAGATAGGTCAGTACGATTGAAACGACCAGCAGACCCAACAGCAATGCCGTTACCTGTATAAATGTTTTTTTAGAAATGTTGATCAACGCTTTTTTCTTTTCCATGATTGCCGCGTTCCTCCCTCAAAAGATCAATGATAAGCGACCAGCGCGCAACTTGACGCCGGTTGTGGAGCGGATAAAAATAATATTGATCGCCGTTGTAATATAACTCAAACTCTCGGTTGCAAGAAAAGGCAAGCGCGGGCAGTTTCTCTGTTGGAACGGTGAATTTGATTCGATCCGAACAGTAGGTAAAAGCTTCCTTGTTGAGCCGGCAAACGCCCTTGTCTTTTCTGACGCGTGGTTTGCTGTCTGCATATATTTTTACAGCGACTTCGGTCTTCAGCTCTATGCGGTCAAGATCTTTTTTTTCCCACTCGATGATGCGGTCATAATATGCCGAGATGCTCCCCATTTCGTCGGTAAATAAGTATTTTTCGTTCAGATGATGCACCTTTCCGCAGTTTGTGCAGTACAGGTCACTGCCCCGAACCTGCGTTGTATACAGTTCTCCGCAGTCGGCACAGCGGTACAGCGCGTGATGCAATCCTTTGGCTTTATCCTTTTGGCGATATAGGGTAACGGGATTCGCAGATTCATTATAAGTAAACGCCTGATCAATGGTTTCCTCGATCTCTTGGGTCGACATTTGTTTCAGATCCTGAGAAGAAAGAACCCTTTTGACAGAAATACGGACATCCCCTTTAAAAAACTTTCCGCGCCATTTCGGATAGGTAAAATATGCGCCGGAGATATTCGCCAAAACCAGCGGTACTCCGATCCGCTGATACAGCGCCGCCGCACACTCTACAATAGGACTGCTGCAACCGTCTAAACTTAGTCTCGCTTCGGGGAAAACCACAACGGGATATCCCGCACGGAGGGTTCGCAGAATCTTGACCGCCGCCGCGTCTGTATAAAACATTTTTTTGGAGATCATCCCCGCTTTTTTGGCAAGATGTCTGAGTATCGGCGCCGAGCAAATATGATGATTAATGACATAAGCGGGTTTGTAAGCCTTCAGAAGCTCTTGCACATAGTAAAAATCATAGAAAGACACATGATTGCACAACAAAACAAACGGCGCGTTCAGTCCGCTTAACTTTTCGCCGTCTACCCGGAGCCTTTGACAGCGTTTTCTCCACAAAGACGATATTTTCATCACAAGAAAATAGGTGGCGGAATCGGGCGTTCCATCGTGACCTTTGAAATAAACCTTATCGAGAAACAACCACAGCAGAACAAACAGCAATGCCATCATCAAAATAATGATCAGCACCAACACCCACAGCGGAAGGGCGTTGGTGATAAAGGCTCTCGCGCTTGCCCCGATCAGATTGGAGGTGATGATGGACGGAATAACACCCGTAGCCACCGTCAGGATGTATCTGCGGTAACGGATGTTTGTACTGCTCGCATAGTAACAGATCGCGCCGAAAGGAATAACGGGTGTGATGAACAGCAGATACATTAGCATCCAAACATTTCTTTCTTTTTTTTCGGCAGACATCTGTTCGATTTGCACGGCGGCTTTTCTTGATTTCCCCGTATCAAAACGAAATGTCCTGACCAGCAAAAAAATGATACTTGCACCCAGACAGACGCCAAGGTCGCACAAGAACATTGCGATATAAAAAGGATAACTCAAGCCGCTGGATACCTGTATAAATTCCGCCGGGATGAAAACCACGATCATCTGCAGCGCTTCGATCAGCGATACCGCCGCGCCGCCCAGCAGACCCTTGGCAAGCAAAAGTTCTTTTGCTCCCTCAACATCGTTGTGCAACTGCAGCGAGAAGATCGGGATCATAATATCTTTCAGAAAAAAAGCAAACAGCAATACTGCTCCAATAAGAGAAAGCAGTATCACGGCCTTTTCAGTCCATTTCTTTTTCATCATGAAAACTCCCAAATGCTTGTGGCGTAGAAATAAAATAGGTTATTCGCAAAACCGTCATTGCCCGATAAAAAGATATCCGAGACTCACAAAAAAGAGAATCTCGGATTTTTTAACTGTTTTTGGACAGCCCCTTACTGTAGAAAAGTTAATCAAGAATCACTCTTTGGGGTGGGAGCCTGTTGCTTTAAAGCGGCGCGGGTTTTACGCAGTTCGCCTAAATTAGCGGTCAAGCCCTCGTCGGCACGACGCATGATATCATCCACAAAATCCTGAGCAGCTTTGCGCATTTCACGGCTTTTGGTCTGTGCACCGGCAATGATTTCCTGCGCCTTTGCCTGAGATAATTTCACAATGTGCTCTTGAGCAGCCAAAGCTTTTGCGCGTTCTTCTGCGCTTTTAATGATATCATCCGCTTCGCGCTTGGCAGTGGTGATGATCTCGGCACGGTCGGCGACAATGCCGCGCGCCTGCTTGATTTCTCCGGGAATATTCAAACGAATATCGTCTACAACAGCACGCAGCTTTTCAATATCAACAATAGCTTTTTTCCCCGGGATTTTTACACCGCTGTCTAATACCTCATCAAAACTTTCCAATAAATCATCCAAAGACATTTTGTTCATCCTCCGTAATATTAAATTTAACCGTTCTGTTTTAACCGCCGTAAAATCGTATCATGAATGATGGGCGGCACAAAATCGGAAATATCCCCGTTCATACTGGCGATTTGCTTCACCATGCTGGAACTTAAATACATATTTTGTGTGCTTGTGGTCAAAAAAAGCGTTTCGACATCGGGATTTAGCTTTTTATTGGCAAGCGCCATCTGAAATTCATATTCAAAATCAGACATGGCGCGAAGACCTTTGATAATTGCAGAAGCATTGCATTGGCGCGCATATTCTGCCAACAAACCGTTATAATAATCGACCTTGACATTGGGTAGGGTCTGCACCGATTGCCGAATCATCTCGACGCGTTCTTCCGGTGTAAACGAACAGAATTTATTGGGATTGCTCATCACAACCACGATCAATTCATCAAACATCGCCGCCGCACGGCAGATCACATCCAAATGCCCCATGGTGATCGGATCAAAACTGCCGGGATAGACTACCGTTCCGTTTTTCATGATTCCTTCTCCTTTGAACGGCGATACAGGGTAATACCGATTTTCCCGTAGCGGTATCGTTTGACGACCGAAAAGTCACCGCAGATATCCTCTAATGTTTCGGTCAGCGGATGCTCGCAGACAATCAATCCGGCTTCGCTCATCACCTTCGTTACCGGCGGTAATGCTTTTTGCAAAATACCGGTGCCGTAGGGCGGATCCAAGAAAGCAATATCAAACTGCGAACGGCAACCTGACAGAAAACTGTTATAATCGGAACGAACCACAGTCGCCCCCGCCGTCAAACCGCACCGGGCGGCATTGTTGCGCACACAGGCAAGTGAACGCTCGGCACTATCCACAAAGGTGGCGGACGCGGCACCGCGGCTTAAACACTCCAAACCCAATTGACCGGAACCGGCAAACAAATCCAAAATCCGCCGGCCTTCAATATCAAATTGGAGGGCGCTGAACAGCGCCTCTTTGACCTTTTCGGGGGTCGGGCGCACCAGATCGTCCCCGGCAACGGTTTCCAAACGCGTTCCGCGCGCTGTTCCGGTAATAATCCGCATCAAGCTTCACCCTTCTGTTTCAATTATTATCCCATATAATCTGAGGATTTGTCAATAGAAATTTTCAATTATTTCATGGCGCTGAATGTCGTCTCTTTTTGAATGACATCATGCGCGCCGCCTTCTACGATACTGGTGGCGGAAACAAGTGTCAATTTTGCTTTATCACGCAATTCGGGCAAGGACAGCGCACCACAGTTGCACATGGTGGATTTTACCTTGC
The DNA here is from genome assembly GCA_017524165.1 of Clostridia bacterium. GTDB lineage: Bacteria > Bacillota > Clostridia > Oscillospirales > Acutalibacteraceae > UBA737. The sequence goes on from JAFWUH010000006.1 coordinate 15,195, forward strand.
TGAGCGTTACACCGATATTGTCCTTTAAAGTGCCGGCATAGGGGACATAGGAATCCACGCCCTCCTCGAATGAAAGCTTTTTGTCGCCGCCGAGATCATAGCGCTGCCAGTTGCGGGCACGGTTGGAACCCTCACCCCAATATTCCTTATAATAATTACCGTTCATCATAATGCGATTGGTCGGGCTTTCATCAAAACGGGCAAAATAGCGGCCGAGCATCATGAAGTCGGCGCCCATTGCCAATGCCAGCGTAATGTGATGGTCATGAACAATACCGCCGTCCGAGCAGACCGGTACATAAATACCGGTTTCTGCAAAATACTCATCCCGTGCGGCACAAACATCAATCAAAGCGGTGGCTTGTCCGCGGCCAATTCCTTTCGTCTCACGGGTGATGCAAATAGAACCGCCGCCGATGCCGACCTTTACAAAATCGGCACCTGCTTTTGCTAAAAACAGGAAGCCTTCGCGATCGACCACATTACCGGCGCCGACCTTGACCGTATCACCGTATTTTTCACGGATAAAGCTGAGCGTGCGTGCCTGCCACTCGGAAAATCCTTCGGAAGAGTCGATGCAAAGCACATCCGCACCGGCTTTTACCAATGCAGGAACACGCTCGGCATAGTCGCGGGTATTGATACCGGCGCCGACCACATAGCGCTTTTGATCGTCTAACAGTTCATTTGGATTTTCTTTATGTGCATCGTAATCCTTGCGGAAAACAAAATATTTCAGGCAACCGTTTGCGTCAACGATGGGCAGGGAATTAAGTTTGTGATCCCAAATAATGTCGTTGGCTTGTTTTAAGGTGGTATCCTCATTCCCGACGACGAGGGAGGAAAGCGGGGTCATGAAATCTTTTACCGGGGTAGCGGCATCCATGCGGCTGACACGGTAATCACGGCTGGTTACAATGCCGACCAGGCGACCGTTTTCGGTACCGTTCTCGGTCACGGCAACGGTAGAATGACCGTTCTTTTCTTTTAATGCTAAAATGTCTGCCAGTGTTCCGTCGGGTTTAACATTGGATTCGCTGACAACAAAACCGGCTTTATACGATTTCGCACGGGCGACCATGGCGGCCTCATCTTCAATGGATTGAGAACCGTATATAAAGGAAACGCCGCCTTCTATTGCCAAGCCAATCGCCATGCTGTCTCCCGAAAAAGACTGCATAATGGCGGAAGTCATGGGACTATTCATGTAAATATCGGTAACTTCTCCTATGCGAAACCGTACC
>JAFWUH010000007.1 GCA_017524165.1 Clostridia bacterium
ATTACTATAAAAAGGTATGAGCGAAAATTCACTCATACCTTTTTTCTATCTTAAAATATCATCAGCGACATTGTTAAAATGTTCTTTTTCTATCGTTTCAGTATCAATTACGGTTATTTCATCATTTGTCATTATTTCATAATTGAGTTCTTTTTCTGTCCTTTGAAGTTTGTTTTCCCACACTTCAAGAGATTTTTTTATTTGCGCTATATCTTCATTTTTAAGGACGGTTTTTGTTTCATCTTGATAGCACAAGAGAAATGAAACTTTTAATTTTATTGTTGAAAAACAAATCAACATATGATAGAATAGCAACATCAAAAGACCTTTTTTTCCTGCATATCTTTTTTTGATTTTGTGCTATATTTGTGCTATTAGCGATAAAACCGCATAAATAAAGCATTTTCCGTGCCGAAGCACGCCACGGCAAAGCGTTTGAGGGACTGTTGAACAGGTATTTTAAGTAATATTTAGTTGAACAATTGTTAGAGATATGCTATCATGAATACAATATATAAAAATGGAGGTGTGAAAGTATGATTTATGCAAAGGATGGTTGGACTACCATTCAGGAAGCCAATGCGGAAAAGCACATCCTTGAAATCAGTTGTTATGCCGAGAACGGTGTTGTGACGCAGGTTCGGATTCGTCACAATGACGGCGAAGAGGAAAAGTTTACTAAAGATTTAACCGGCGAATATAAGTTACCGATGCCGGTTGACGAATTTAAAAAAGCATTTACCAAAGGTCTTATTAAGTTTAAATAAGGAACAAGAAACGGCAGACAAAACAGTCTGCCGTTTCTATTATTGTAACCCGGATTTTACAGCGATACGCGGGACGCGCGGGGAAATGCCGCAAACCAATTCATAGTGAATGGTATTGCAAAGGGACGCCAATTCGTCGATTGGCAGTTGAGGTCCGAATAAAATCACCTCATCACCCTGTTGCACCCCGTCGATCTCGCTGACATCGACCATCATTTGATCCATACAAATACGGCCCACAATAGGCGCGCGTTTGCCGCGGATCAGCACTTCACCGCGACCGGATAACTGTCTTGGATAGCCGTCGGCGTATCCGGCGGTGACGGTGGCGATCCGCATATTGCGGTCGGCGGTAAAGGTTTTGCCGTAGCTCACCGTTTCTCCGGCTGACAGGTTCTTCACCATAGAAACGACTGATTTTACCGTCATTACGGGATGAAAATCCGGCAAAAGTGCCGAAGACGGTTTTAATCCGTAAAGAATGATACCGGCACGGCAAAGCGAACTGTGTTTTTCGGTATCCAGACAAAGCGCCGCCGAGTTGCAACAATGACAGAGCGGCGGCTGGATACCGGCTTGATGAAACTTTTCGACCGCCGCGGAAAAACGGCGGTACTGTGCGTCGGTAAAGCCGTCTTCCTCTTCCGGTATACGGTCGGAAACGGCAAAGTGCGTAAAAATACCTTCGACCGTAAAATTCGGCAAGTTTGCCGCGGCAAGCGCCTCGTTCAGTCCGTGAAGCTCCTCGGAGCGGCAATCAAAACCGATGCGACCCATGCCGGTATCTAATTTGATATGTACCTTTACCGTGATACCGTCATGCACCGCTTGCGCCGAAAGCGCGGCGGCATATTCTGCGGAATAAACGCATTGTGAAATATCGTTGAGGCAAAGCTGTGCCGCCATACTGACCGGGGTATATCCTAAAATCAAAATCGGTTCCTTGATGCCGCAACCGCGCAGGGTAATCGCCTCTTCAATGTTGGAAACAGCAAAAGAATCCACGCCGTTTTCTGCCATCAACGGGGCAACAATACGCGCGGAATGGCCGTAGGCGTCGGCTTTCACAACTGCCATTAATCGACAATCTGCCGTTTGTTTTTTAATGATTTTCAAATTATGAATCAAGGCTGATTCATCAATTTCTGCCCAAGTACGGTGTAAAAAATTCATCCGAAAAACTCCTAAACTACTTTATTTGTTGGTTCAGTCGTTCTGCAAGGGGAACGGCCACCAAACAAAGTAAAAACCAAAAGAAAGAATAGAGCGCGCAGATTTGACCGTGCAGGTTGAACGGTTGATTTTTGTAATTCCAAACATTTCGTTTTAAAAGAAGATTAAAAACAAGACCGAAAATATACTCGACGCCCGTAATCCATATACAACCGACCAGACATTTTAACCATAGACCTTCTTTTTTCATCCAAGCGGAAATGGCGCCCAGACCGCAAAAGCAAATTCCTCCGGCGCACAACATGGACCAATGGGTATAGCCGCGCCACAGAATTTCCAAAAAACCGTAACAACCGGCGCCGAGGGAAAAGAATGCGGTTGTTTTCTTTGCTTTCATGCACATCACCCCTGTTAGTATGAGGGGGTGATGTGCTTTTATTCAATCGGGTTTTTGTTTTTTTTGTGCAGAAGTTTTGCGGCAAGCCGCTCGGGCAAAACCTCGCAAACAGCACGGAAGTTAAAGACAAGATAAACCCCGGCGTATAGGATGCCGGTTGCCGCCAAATTAACGATCTGCAACAGTTTTGAGGCGGTATGAATCGGCAATATCTGCTGTAAAAGGACGGTCAAAACGCAGACTAAAATCAACGAAAGAATTACCCGTGGAATCATCTGTAAGGTTTGACCGAAATGAATGTTGAGGTTTTTCCGCAAGAAAAACAGACTGATGGTATTGGATACCGTGAATCCGCAGAAGGTGGCGAAGACGGCGCCGGAGTAGGCGGGAAGTCCTAATTTCGAGAACAATACCATAAACGGGATATCGAAAATCAGATTGCAAAGCAAGCCTAAAATGACGCTGACATAGATGGTCTTTTGTTTGTTCAAGCTTTGCAAAAGCGAGTTGAGCACCATATACAGACAATCGAAAATCGTCACCAAAATGGTCATACGAATCATGGAGGGTCCGGTGACGGAAACGCCGTAAAACACCGTCCAAAAGCTATTGGCGTTGATGCTGATAAAGACGGCTAACGGCACCACGATCAACAAAAGGATCTTCAAACATTTATTGAAGTTTTCGTTTACTTTTTGGTGATTGCCCTTGGTGTAATCCGACACGATATGCGGGATCAGGCTGACGATCAAGCCGGTGGAAACCGCCGCAATAATAGCATTATATTTAGTGCCCCAGGTGGTAAAGACACTGCTGATAAATTCGGTGGCTTGCGGCGTGAAGCCGAGCTTTGGCAGGGTATTCAATACCAAAATCATGTCGGTGGAGGTATAGAGGGTGTTGGCAAGGTTGATGATGATAAACGGAACGGCACAGAAGAAAATCTCTTTAAAAATCAACCGGTCTTCCGCTTTTGACCCCATCGGTTTGCGGTTCAAGTAAATGGTCGCACGGTTTTGATGAACGATCCGACCCAAATAGCCGTAAGAGATCAAGGCACCGATGCCGGCTGATAAAACCGAAATGCCGACAGCATACCGGATGGGCAGATGCAAGAAATAGACGGCGCCGGTACTGCCTGCCAAAATCACAATGATGCGCACCAACTGCTCAATGACCTGACTGAACGAATACTGGCGAATGTATTTATGCCCCTGCAAATAACCGCGGCGAACACTCAACAACGGTACGATCAGAAGTGTAAAGGAAATACTGCGCAAGACAAAGACGACATCACTTTTACGGTTGCCGCCCTCAACATGAATCAGGTCGGCGATCGCGCCGGCAAAGAAGAAACAAATGCAAAAGGAAAGCAGGGAAAAGAGGACGATGAACCGCGTGGCAATGCGGTACATACGCACCATTTTATCCAATTCCTCTTTGGCGTTATATTCGCTGGTCAGCTTACAGATGGCAAAAGGAATGCCCGCGCTGGAAACCGTCAAAAAAACATTATAAATATTATAAGCATAACCGTAAAGCGCACCGCCGTCCTCCCCGATGATCTGATAAAAGGGAATGACATACAGGATGCCTAAAATTTTACTGATAACAATACAGGCGGTGGCAATAAAGGCGCCCTCTAAAAAGGAGGATTTTTTCAGCTGACTCATACCGCTTGATCCTCAAAATAAACGGCATACCACAAAAGGAACGCGTAAATATTATAGAGCTTTCTGCCGTGGTTGGTTTTGTTCTTATAATGGTCTTCCAACATTTTATTAATGACCTTTCGGTCGAAAAATTCATCGACATAGGGTTTGTTGAATGCCTCTTTCAGGCGGTTGTAGTATTTTTCTTCCCGAATCCATTTGGTAAACGGCACCGGGAAACCGAGCTTACGGCGATTCGACCAGTCATCGGGCATTTGGTCGTGTGCGATATCCCGGAAAATGGCTTTGGTTTTGCCGTCTTTCACCAAATATTCACTCGGAATTTGCGATGCCACGCGCCAAACCTCCATGTCCAAGAACGGAACACGCAGTTCCAACGAATTGGCCATGGTCATTTTATCGGCCTTGAGTAAAATATCCTGCGGCAACCAAAAATGCATATCCAAATACATTTTCTTTTGGACATCGTCGCAATCTTTGACCTTTTCATAATACGGACGCAGGACATCGGTGGTGGTCATATTATCCTTTAAACCGTCGCATAAAATGCGATTGGCTTCCTTTTCGTCCATAATTTGTGCATGACCTAAATACCGTTCACAAAACGGCTTACTGTACTTGATCAAGGTGTTTTTGCCGGGAAAATGCGGCAAACATTTTGCCACGGCGGCAATCGGTTTTTTCACCCAATTCGGCAATGCCATGTAGGCCTGCACCGATTTGGGCTCAAGATATTCGTTATACCCGCCGAACATTTCATCCGACCCTTCCCCCGAAAGCACGACCTTGACCTGTTGGGCGGCTAATTCGGAAAGGAAAATCAGCGGTACCGCCGAAAGGTTGGCGTGGGGTTCGTCGGTATAATACTGCACCTTGGGCAGCACATCGAAAAATTCTTCTTTGGAGATGTATTTTTTAAAATTGTGAATACCCATTAAGCCGGAAAATTCCGAAGCCAGTTTGGTTTCGTCAAAGCCCTTTTCCTCAAAACCGACCGTAAAGGTTTTATCGGGCTTTGCTACGCTGACGACATAGGAAGAATCCACGCCGCCCGAAAGATAGGATCCGACCTCAACATCGGCGGTGATCTGATGATATTTTACCGAGTCTTTTAAGACTTCCTCTACCCGCTTTTTGTGTTCTTCGTAGGCAAGCGGCGTTTTGTTGTACTGAATGGTAAAATAGGCGTTGGTTTCAAATTTTCCGTCCTGAAAGCGGAAAAAATGTCCCGGTTTCAGTTTATAGACATGCTCAAAAAAGGTTTCTTCAAAAACCGAGTATTGAAAAATCAAATACATTTTAAGTGATTTTTTATTGACGGCTTTAACGAAATTGGGGTGATCCAGCATGCCTTTGATTTCGGAGGAAAACATAAATTCATCGCCGTTGCGGTAGTAATAGAACGGTTTGATGCCGAAAGGATCGCGGCAACCGACCAGCGCGCCGGAGGTGCGGTCATAAATAACAAAAGCAAACATACCGCGCAACAGCGGAAAGAGGGATTCGCCGAATTCCTCGTAACCGTGCAGAACCACCTCGGTATCGGCATTGGTTTTGAAACGGTGTCCCTTTGCTTCCAGCGTCGCGCGCAATTCTTTATGATTGTAGATCTCGCCGTTAAAGACAATCACTTTGGTGCCGTCTTCGTTATAAATCGGTTGATCGCCGCCGGCTAAATCGACGATTGACAGCCGCCGGAAGCCGAGCGCAACCTTTTCATCGACAAAGTAGCCGTCGCTATCCGGTCCGCGATGAATAATTCTGTCCGCCATTTTTTTGACGGCAATTTCTTTTTCTTTGGCTGCCATTTGATCGACAAAGCCAACAAATCCGCACATTCAGTCCACTCTCCAATATGATTGACGATAATCACGATAATAACGCAAATGCCGTTTGATAAGATACAGTTTTCTTTTTTTGTTTCGGTCAGCCGCATAGCAAAGCGGATGTACGCGCTTTTGCCAAAGCTTGAGCGCCTCTTTGCGATAGTCGCCGTTTTTGATATACCGCTTTATAATGCCGCGCGGCACAAAGGAAAGCAACAGCTTTTCCTCTAACAAACGGTAGTCGGGAGATCGGTGATGCACCAAATCCTCCACCAAAATCTGAATCAAATTACAGCCGAGCGGGGTGAGGTAATAACTGCTTCGGCCTTGGCGGGCATTGATTTCCAGTACCTTGAATTTGCCGTCATCACGGTCATATTTCAAATCAAACTCGGCAAAACCGCGGTAACCGATTTGTTCTAAAAATGTCCGCAGACGATCGGTCACTTCCTTGGTCTGTCCGAATTGATTATAACCGTTGATTAACACGGCGGCGTTGCCGACCATGCTGCGGGTCTGCTCCTGCAATCCGATTTGTGCAAAGGAGAGAAAACAAACCTTGCCGTTGCGGTCGCAATAGGCGACGGCGTCAAAAAGATAACTGTCGTCGCCGTCGATGAATTTTTGCAGGATCAGGCAATCGTCATAGCCGCCGTTTTTGATGTTTTGCATGGTGGCTTCTAATTCTTCGCGGTTGTTGAGTTTATATATTTTATTCTTCCCTGCAAAGGAAAGATGATTATACAGAATGACATTGCTTGGTTTTACCACCAGCGGAAACGGCAATGCTTCAGGTAAAGGTTCTTCTTTGGAACAGTCATAATAATAGGTTTCGGGTAAATCAATGACGCTGTCCTGATAGGTGCGGTAAAACTGTTCTTTATACATGAGGGAATCCAACAGCTCCGGGTCGGGGTAGTTAAAGAGAAATCCTTTTTCGGTCAAAAAAGAACGGTTACGGGAAAGGAATCCCGCATAGGTCTCATTGGAACTGATGACCACGGTCGGCTGTTTCCCTAAGATCTCTTTTTGCTTTAACAGGGCGTTTAAAAAGCCTTGCTCTTCCCAAATGGATTGGTCATAGGTTACCGTCAGAATATCCGAATACCCCGTAAACGGCAGAAAAGAATGACCCAACAGATGCGCCTTTTCGCCGTAACACTCATGATAGCACCGCGCCAGATAATAGGCATTGGCATCGGTGCCGAGAATCAACACTGAACAGTCCGTGACCGTTCACCTCCCCAAAGGTTTATGCTTTATAAATACGCTCCACGCGCGTGGTGATGCCGGTCAACACATGGTAGGCGTTGGTGTGAAGACGGTTGGCAACCTGTCGAATGGAAACCGTATCACCGAATATTTCGGCAAGGTCTCCCTCTTGGGTGCCGTTCGGCGCTTGCACCGCCGTCATATCCATGCAGATATCCCCCAAAATCGGGCAATCCCGTCCGTTGAGACGAACCGAACCGATGGCGGCGTTCATACCGTCATAATAACCGATACCGAGGATGGCAACGGTGCAGTCCTCCCGCGCAACAAAGTTGGCGCCGTAACCCACAAATTCTCCCTTTTTTACCGTTTTGACCTGTAATACGGCGCTGTAAACCGAAAGCGCGGTTTTCAGTTTTAAATCGTTTTGCAGAATAGCGGGGGAAATGTGCTTGA
>JAFWUH010000060.1 GCA_017524165.1 Clostridia bacterium
AAAAAACAGCTGTTTCCTGGATCAATAAAGGAATCAGCAGTGTGGCGGAAGCTGAACGGGAGATGGAAATTGCCGCCCGTCAAAAAGCGGCGTGGTCCATTGTTCAGCGGGTGTTTGGCATGGAATACCGCCGTCCGAGTACTAAGGAAAATGAATTGGCGCTGTTGTGGATCGAGGAATGGAAAATACCCGAAGAGCTTTTGAAATGTGCTTATGATACCTGTATTGACGCAAAGTCAAAGTTCTCCATGGTCTATATCGGAAAAATTTTAGAAAATTGGCATAAAAAAGGTTATCAAAGCGCGGCGGAAGTTGCCGCCGAAAAACAACAAAAAAAGCAGGAAAAAGAACGGCAGGGCGCCGCATACGATATAGATTTATTTGAAAAAATGTTAAATGAGTCGGACGGTGAAGAATAGTGTTGAACAGAGCCGATATTTTTGCGTTGGCATTAGAACAAAAACGACAAAAGGTACAACTGCGTGAACGGCGTTTTGAAGAAATAAAAAATGCGGCATACCGTCAAAATCCACGGCTTTCTGAAATTGATCGGGAAATTGCGCAAAAGGGCGCGTCGGTGGTGACAACGGCGCTGTCGGGCGATACAGCGGCACTTGCCGCATTACAGGCAACGCTGACGGCATTGCAGGAAGAGCGGCAGTCATTGTTAGCGCAAGCGGGCGTTGCACAAGAACCCTTTGACTGTGCGCTTTGTCACGATACCGGTTATGTTCAAGGGAAAATCTGCGACTGTATCAAGAACGAAGCGCGCCGCTTAACGGCACAGCAGATGTCTGCCGAAATGCCGTTGAATGAATGTCGGTTTGAGAATTTTAATTTGAATTATTATGCTGATAAACCGGATGAAAACGGTGTTTCTCCACGCAAAAGAATGACCGCAATCTTCAAGCTGTGCAAAGAATTTGCGTTGAATTTTCAACCGAACAACGGTAAAAATCTTCTCTTTATGGGCAATGCCGGATTGGGCAAAACCCATTTGACCTTAGCCATTGTTTCGGCGGTGATTGATAAAGGATATGAGGTGATTTACGGCTCGGCGCAAAATCTTTTGAATCTGGTCGAGCGGGAACAGTTTTCCGCCGAAAAGGGCGATAGCTTTGAAACCATGACCCGTTGCGATTTGCTGGTGATCGACGATTTAGGAACTGAGTTCACCAGCCCGTTTGCCTTAACGACGCTGTACGGATTGATCAACACCCGGCTGCTGGCTAACCGTTCCACCATTTTGAATACAAATCTTTCGATGGCTGAAATCGAAGCGCGGTATACGCCGCGTATTTCCTCCCGTTTAATCGGAAACTATACGGCGAAAAAGTTTTTCGGCAAGGATATCCGTCAGCTGAAAGCAATGGAAAAAATCAATCGTGACTGATTACATACAGAAACACCCTCTGTCAATTTGGCAGAGGGTGTTTTGTCAGAACAGAACCGGTTGCAGTTGGGTTCTGTTTTGGGCGGCTTGCAGCGCTTCGGGTATCTTTTTGAAATCGCAAACCAGAGAATTGGTTTTGCCGATGGGATCGTCTTGACGGTAGGGAACAAAATAAATATTTTGGGTATTGTGCAGCAACCCGATATTTTTGGCGGTGGCGCCTAAAGCGTCATTGGTGGCTATGCCTAAAAGAACCGGCTTGTTATTGCGCAGATGCGCTTTTACTGCAAGGGTGACCGGAGTATCGGTGATGCCGAGTGCGATTTTGGAGAGGGTATTGCCCGTGCAGGGTGCAACGATCAAATAATCCAATAGATTTTTCGGTCCGATAGGCTCGGCAGAGGGAATATCGTGAATGATTTCATGTCCGCAAAGTTCGGTTACGGTTTGGCGGAGTTCCTCGGCTTTGCCGAACCGGGTATCGGTGCCGTAAACAATTTGTGACATAATCGGAATAATATTCAGGTCGAGTTTTGCCAGTTCCCGCAACGCGTCCACCGATTGACGGATGGTGCAAAAGGAACCGCAAAACGCATAACCGACGGTAATTCGTTCCATGACTTTTTCTCCTTACAGATATTGTCGAATAAGTTCGTCGACCGTTTCAGCAAGAATTTTTCCCGCCGTTTGGGGGGCTGTTTTTGCAGGGAGTCCTCCGGCTTTTCGGTGGGCAATTCCGAGTCGGTCTGCCGCGTTCGGGTCAAAGCCGCCTTGGGTGGAAAGATCAATGAGAAAGGTGTTGCCGAGTTTTTCAAGATATGGTGTTAAAAGCGGAACATCCACCGTATTGAAAATAATATCAAAACGGTCAATGATTTCAGCCAAGCGATCGGGATGAACGGTTTTCATGCCGATTGCCTCAAAGTAGGCACGGTCATAGTCTTTTCTTGCGGTCACGGTAATCCGGCATCCGAACCCTTTGAGCCGGTCGCAGAGGATTCTGCCGACCCGACCGCCGCCGATCACTAAAACCGAACAACCAAAAAGGGTGAAAGGGGTTTCTTCAATGGCAATTTTAATGGCACCTTCGGCTGTCGGAACAGCGTTGCGAATGGCATAGGCGTCATTCTCACAATAATCTATATATCGCAAATGCTCAAAGGAATGACAGGCACAAAGCACCAACCGGTTTTCAGCGATTCGCTCTATTTCCGACAGGGGTATATTACACTCGCCTAACGGACAAAAAACAGTTTTGCCGTCCCGCGTAGACGGAACCGGCAACAAAAAAACCCGACTGGTTTCGGGTGAGGCGTGATCGTCCGGATACAGTCCGAGCGTATCGGTTTCGTATCCTTTGGCTTGGAGTTCTTTTTCGGCGATCCGCATGCGCAAATCACCGCCGAAGAGGGTTATTTTCGTCATGATAGTCTGTTTCCCTTTCTGCCGTTTGGCCGATAAAAAAGCGCCCGAATGTGGTTAATACATTCTATGGCGCTTGGCTTTTATTGGTTCCTCTTAAATTGTTCGGCAAGGGCAAGTAATTGCGGCGCGGTATTCTTTTGCGGTTCTTCCAGAACTGCTTCCAAAAGAAAATCAAGCGCTTGACCGACCGCTTCTCCGCGAATACCGACAGATTTTAAGTTTTTGCCGTTGACGGCAAGTTGGGACAATCGGTACGGTTCTTCTTTGTATAAAATATCTTCTGTCTCCCGCAGCAACGGTTGGGCACTCTCTCCGAAGAAAACCTCTCGAAACCCAAAGAAATCGGTCAGGATTTCTTGACCGAAATTCCTCAATGCCCGCTTGATATCGGTGCGGGATTTTATTTTTTCTCCTTTTAAAAGACGGTCAAACTTCCCGGCATAGTCCACGATGGCGTTGCTGTACCGTAAAGTCTTTAAGACCGAAACGGAACTTTGGCAACAGTAGAGAAAGGCAAAAAGTCGTAATTCTTTTTTCGGCGGAAGCTGTGTCAGCCTGGTGAGCGGCGCCGAAGAGGAAATGCCCAAAAAGGCTAATCCGCCCGTCTGTAACAGCGGAGTAACGGCATCGGCAAACGCGCCGCAAACGGTTTTTTGCAGTTCGGCGGCGATTCGTTCTTTGCTGATGTTTTCCAAAAGTGGCGCGCTTTGCAAGGCGGCGGCGCATGTTTTTTCTTCCGGCTGAAAGCCGAGAGTTGCGGCAAAACGGAACAGGCGTAAACTGCGCAGGGCGTCCTCTCGAAATCGCAGACTGCTGTCTCCGACAGCACGCAGAACGCCGTTTTCAAGGTCTTTTTGACCGCCGAACGGATCAACCAATCCTTCGGTTGGGTGATATGCCATGGCATTGACCGTAAAATCACGGCGGGCAAGATCTTCTTTTACATCGGCAACAAAGGCAACGCGGTCGGGGCGGCGGCGGTCGGAATATCCGAATTCCTGACGAAAGGTAGTTACCTCTACCGGCATACCGTCGTCGACGACCGTTACGGTGCCGTGTGCTATGCCGGTCGGCACGGTATGCGGGAAAAGCCGTGCCACCGTTTCAGGCAGTGCGTCTGTGGTGACATCATAATCATGCGGGAGCACACCGCGCAAATGATCGCGGACACAACCGCCGACGGCATAGGCTTTATATCCGGAATCATTCAAGCAGGCAATGATTTCAATAATTTCGGGCGGTAAATCCATCATTTTTTCATTCACCTCAAAAATTAGGGGTTTATTTTTCGGTCAAAAAGCAATATAATAAGAAATAAGCATGTTTAGTTGGGAAAGGATGTTTGCACACATGAAAGAACTTCGTACCGAAGACCGTTTACTGACCGAAGTAAAGCGGGTGCATATGATTGGTATCGGCGGAAGCGGAATGTGTCCGCTGGCTGAGATTCTTCACGCCAAAGGCTATGAATTGACCGGTTCGGATCATAATGAAAGCGATCCGTTGAAGCGCGTGAAAGCTTTGGGGATTCCGGTATTCATGGGTCATTCCGCCGATCATGTAAAGGGAGCGGAGCTGGTGGTCTATTCCGCCGCCGTGCCGCAGGATAACCCCGAATTGGTCGCCGCCCGGGAAAACGGTATTCCGACAATGGAACGGTCACACTTGTTGGGCGCCTTGACACGCCATTATGAGCAGGTGATCGGTGTTTGCGGTACGCATGGGAAAACGACCGTTACCTCTATGATAACACAAATTTTATTATTAAACAAGATGGAACCGAATGCCGTGATCGGCGGAATGTTGCCGATGATCCATTCTAACGGTGTGGTCGGGTCTTCCGAAATCCTTGTTTGTGAATCCTGCGAATTTGTGGATACGTTCTTGCAAATGTCTCCCGATATTTCGGTCTTGCTGAATATCGACAATGACCATTTGGATTATTTTAAAACGATGGAGAATCTTGTGGCATCGTTCCGAAAGTTCATCGGCATGTCAAAGTTGATTTATGTCAATGGAGATGACGCTTTGTCCCGTCAAGCGGCAGAGGGCTTGCCGATTCAAACGGTTACTTTTGGCTTTTCGTCTGAAAACGATTATGTCGCGATCAATCTTTGCAGCGGCAAGTTCGGCTTTTCCTTTGATGTGCTGTATCGCGGAGAACCGGTCGGACATCTTGCAATGCATATTCCCGGTCGCCATAATGTGTTGAACGGTTTGGCGGCATTTGCGGTCTGCCATCAGATGGGCGTTTCGGCGGATGGCATTGCCGATGCGGTTGCCAAATTTACCGGTGCCGGTCGGCGGTTTGAGTTTTTAGGCCGTTACAACGGCTTTACTTTGGCGGATGATTATGCCCATCATCCGACCGAAATCAAGGCAACGCTTTCGGCGGCAAAAGAATTGGACTATCAGCGCGTGATGGTGGTTTTTCAGCCCTTTACCTTCTCCAGAACGGCATTATTGAAGGATGATTTCATTGCGGCGCTTTCGGTTGCCGATGAGGTATTGCTCACCCCGATCATGGGTTCGCGCGAGGTCAATACCTACGGCATTACTTCCGAACAGTTGGCTGAGCAATTGGAAAACGCGACCGTTGTTTCGGCGGATTTTGAACAGATTGCCGATGAAATCGTGGCGCGCGCCAAGCCGGGGGATATTGTCATCACGATGGGCGGCGGCGATATTTATAAAGCGGCGCATATTATTCAGCGGCGTTTCCCGAACGAGGCAAAAGCATGAGTGTGACCCGAAAGCTATATGACGGGGATTCTTTTCTTGCCGAGTTTTCAGCAACGGTTTTAGCGTGTCAAGAAACCGAAAACGGCTTTGCGGTGGAACTGGATCAGACCTGCTTTTTCCCCGAGGCAGGGGGACAGGCCTCCGATCGCGGCGTGCTCGGCAAAGCCACGGTATCGGATGTGCAGATCCAAAACGGCACGATTTTTCATCTTACCGACCGTCCGTTGACGGTCGGCGAGACGGTCCTTGGTAAGTTGGATTTCGCCCGGCGGTTTGATTTTATGCAGAATCATTCGGGGGAACATATCGTCTCGGGTGCGGTGCATCGGCTGTACGGCTTGGATAATGTCGGCTTTCATTTGAGCGAGGACAATGTCACGCTGGATTTTAACGGTCTGTTGACCCGGGAACAGCTTTTGACCGCAGAGCGGGAAGCGAATCGCGCCGTGACGGAAAATGCCGCTTTTCGTACCTGGTATCCGGAGGCGCGGGAATTGGCGTCATTGGATTATCGCAGTAAAAAAGAATTAGACGGCGATATTCGTCTGGTTGAAATTGCGGGGTATGATCTGTGTGCCTGTTGTGCGCCGCATGTGAAAACGGCGGGGCAAATCGGGCTGATCAAGCTGTTGGATACCGTAAAACTGCGCGGCGGGGTGCGTATTGTCCTGAAGTGCGGATGGCGCGCGTTGGCAGACTATAACTGCAAATACGACAATTGCCGCGATATCGGTAATCTGCTGTCGGTGAAGCAGGAGGAAACCGCACAAGCGGTGCGCCGTCTACAGGAGCAACTGACCGAGGAAAAACAAAAAAACGCGGCGCAAAAACGGCGGTTGATCGAAACGATGATCGCCCTTGGCGACCCTGAACAGCGTATGGTTTTGGAAAACGGTTTGGACGGGAAGGAATTGCAGTTGTTTGCCGACGGATTGTTTCGCCGAAAAGGCGGAATTTGCGGTGTGTTTACCGCTGTGCCGAACGGGTTCGGCTTTGCCCTCTGCGGCGAGGAACAACCTTTGAATGCGTTTTTTAATGAATTTCGTCAGCATTTTTCGGTGCGCGGCGGCGGCAGAAACGGTTTGATTCAGGGTACCGTTTCGGCGAGTGAAGAATCCTTAAAATCATACTTCCATTTTTTGTAAATATCTGTTATAATATTAAAGTTATTGATTTACGGTTGGAGAGAAACGATGAATTGGACGGAAATTAAGGTTCATATCCCGCAGGAAAAGGTCGAAGAAGCTTCGGCAATTGCGAATATGACCGTGCCGTACGGCATTTATATTGAAGACTATGCGGACTTGGAGCAGGGTGCCCGTGAAATTGCACACATTGATTTGATCGACGAGGCATTACTGCAAAAAAATCGCGAACAAGCCATTATTCATATTTACATTTCGGAATGTGACAATGCGCAGGAAGCCATAGAGTATTTAAAAGAACACCTGAAAGCGGCGGGTATTGCCGCAGCGGTCGATTCGGTCGGGGTGGACGACGCTGATTGGAACGAAAATTGGAAAAAATACTTTAAGGCTTTTGAAATCGGGGAACGGCTGGCTATCTGTCCGAGTTGGGAAACCTACGAAAACCGTGAAAACCGTATCGTATTGCAGATCGACCCCGGTGCCGCGTTCGGCACGGGCACGCATGCGACCACATCCCTTTGCCTTGGCGCCTTGGAACGGTATGTACAACCGGGTGACCGCGTGTTGGATATCGGTTGCGGCAGTGGTATTTTGGCAATCGCTTCGGTGCTGTTGGGTGCCGCGGCGGCGGTGGGAACCGATATTGACGCACAGTCGGTCAAGACCGCCCAAGAAAATGCCGCGATCAATCATGTGGCAGAACAAATTGATTTTTCGGTGGCGGACGGCGAGGATTACGGTGAGCAACCGTTCGATATCATTTGCGCCAATATCGTGGCGGATGTCATTTTGCATTTACTGACCTTTGTGGGTAAATTTTTAAAGCCGGACGGCATATTTATTGTTTCCGGCATTATTGATTTGCGCGCCGAAGAAATTATCGCGGCGGCACGCGACAACGGTTTTATGATCGAATCGACCGAGATTCGGGAAAACTGGTACGCCTTTTGTTTGAAAAAATAATCTTTCGGAGGAAAAATATGCTTGAATTTGAACAACTCCAACTGCGCTTGGAAGCAAAAGAACAAGCGATTCGCGAGTTGCATGACGCAATTGGTTACGACCGGTTGTGCCGCGAAATTGAGGAATTGGAATTGCGCTCGGCAGCCGACGGATTTTGGGACGATCCCGAAAAATCGCAGGCGGTTTTGCAGAAGCTGGGCAAGCTGAAAAATACGATTGCTTCTTACGATAAATTGAAAGAAAGCTATGACGATCTGTCGGTTTTGATTGAGATGGGTAACGAGGAAGAGGATCTTTCTTTGGTGGAGGAAATTACCGCTTCTTTGGAGGAATTGGAAAAGCATGTCGAATTACAGAGCTTGCAGACCCTGCTGACCGGGGAATATGATGCCGGCAACGCTTTTTTGACCTTCCATGCCGGTGCCGGCGGCACCGAGGCGATGGACTGGGTACAGATGCTGGTGCGGATGTATTCCCATTGGGGAGAACAGCATGGCTTTAAGGTGAAATTGCTGGACTTTTTGGACGGCGACGAAGCAGGTCTGAAAAGCGCGGAATTGCTGTTTGAGGGCGATAACGCCTACGGTTATTTACGCAGTGAATCAGGTGTTCACCGGTTGGTTCGCGTATCGCCGTTTGACGCTTCGGGCAGACGGCACACCTCCTTTGCTTCGATTGAAGTCATGCCGGAAATCAGCGATGATCAAGACATTGAAATTCGTGACGAAGATATCAAAATGGATGTTTTCCGTTCTTCGGGTGCCGGCGGTCAGCATATCAATAAAACCTCTTCCGCGGTTCGGTTGACCCATATCCCGACCGGAATCGTTGTGGCTTGCCAAAATGAACGCAGTCAATTTCAAAACCGCGATCAAGCGATGAAAATGTTAAAATCCAAGCTGTTGGAAATTAAGGAACGCGAGCATTTGGAAAAAATTGAGGATATCAAGGGCGTGCAAAAGGAAATTGCATGGGGATCGCAAATAAGATCTTATGTTTTCATGCCGTATACCATGGTCAAAGACCATCGCACCGGATTTGAAACCGGCAATATCAACGCCGTGATGGACGGCGATTTGGACGGTTTTATCAATGCGTATTTGAAGGCGTCTTCTAAAGGCGAGCTTCAAAACAATATAGAATAGTTTTCGGAGGAACAACATGAAAAAGATCATTGGAATTTTTGTCGTAACGGCATTGGTAATGAGTGTTGTTTGCGGTTGCGGCGGTAAAAAGGCGAAGCGCGAGTTGTATAATGAAAACTTGGCCAAGTATGTGACACTCGGCGAGTACAAGAATATCAAAGTGGATACGGCTTCTTCGGATTTTAAGTCGGCGTATGAAGCTACGGTGGAAAATGATGTTGCGTTGCACAATCTTTATGAGAAAAAGACAACGGGCGAAGTTGTCTCCGGCGATACCGTCAATATTGATTATGTCGGCAAAAAAGACGGCGTAGCTTTTGACGGCGGCACCGCGCAAGGATATGATTTGACCATCGGCAGCGGTTCCTTTATTCCGGGATTTGAGGACGGATTGATTGGCAAAAAGATCGGCAGTACGGTTGATCTTAATTTGACCTTCCCGGAATCCTATCAAAGTGAAGAATTGGCGGGCAAAGCAGTAGTCTTTACCGTAACGATTAATTATGTTACCACCACCAATCCGTTGAAACCCGAAGAATTTTATAAAGAATTGGGCTTTCAATCGGCGGAAGATTACACAAAAGACGCCACAAAGCGCACGGTGATAGAGACTTTGGTGGATCAAGTGAACGAAACAACAAAAGCAAAAGATTATCCCGAAGCGGACGAGAAGTTGCTGTATGAGTCGATGAAAAAGCAATATGAACAAATGTATCAGGCACAATACGGCGCCACTTTTGAACAAATGCTTTCTTATAGCAATATGACCGAAGACGACTTCAAAAAGACGGCATTGGAAAATACCATTTATCCGACCATGAAAAAGCAAATGGCGCTTTATGCTGTTTTGGATCAGGAAAAAATAGAACTGACCGATAAGGCAATTGAGGCACAGGTCAAGAAAACCATTCAGAACATCGGCAGAGATGTGACCGAAGAAAAGGTTAAAGAATTTTACGGCGACTACTATTTCGAGGCTTTGGCGGTAGAGGATTTGGTTGGCAATTTCCTTTATGAAAATGCAAAAATCAAGTAAGACAGAAACGAAGGAACAAAAAATGGAATGGACTTCACTAAATGATTTGCGTGAAAAATATCTTTCTTTCTTTGAATCGAAAGGTCATTTAAGATTAAACAGTTTTTCACTGGTGCCGAATAATGATAAATCGCTGTTGTTGATCAACTCGGGCATGGCACCGATGAAAAAATACTTTACCGGTGAGGTCACGCCGCCGAGCAAACGCGTGACGACCTGTCAAAAATGTATTCGCACCCCCGATTTGGAACGGGTAGGGCATACCGCCCGTCACGGCACATATTTTGAAATGCTCGGCAATTTCTCGTTTGGGGATTATTTTAAAAACGAGGCGATCCCGTGGGCATGGGAATTTTTGACCGAGACGCTGGCAATTCCGAAAGAGTTGCTTTGGCCGTCGGTTTATGAAGAGGATGACGAAGCTTACGCGCTTTGGCGGGATGTCATCGGCGTGCCGGAAGAGCATATCGTTCGTCTCGGTAAAGCCGACAATTTCTGGGAACATGGCACCGGACCCTGCGGACCGTGCAGTGAGATCTATTTTGACCGCGGCGAGAAGTACGGTTGCGGCAGTCCCGATTGTAAACCCGGTTGCGATTGCGACCGTTACATGGAAATCTGGAACAATGTTTTTTCTCAATTCAACAATATGGGTGACGGCACCTATACCGAATTGGAACATAAAAATATTGATACCGGCATGGGGTTGGAACGGTTAGCATGTGTGATGCAGGGCGTAGACAATATGTTTGAGGTCGATACCGTTCGGAATATCTTAAATCATGTCTGCAAGATCGCGGATAAGGAGTATGGAAAGGGCGGCAATACCGATATTTCCATTCGTGCAATTACCGACCATGTCCGCGCGTCGACCTTTATGATCAGCGACGGTATTATTCCGTCAAACGAGGGCAGAGGATATGTTTTGCGCCGATTGATTCGCCGTGCATCGCGTCACGGCAGACTGCTGGGCATTGACCGTCTGTTCCTTTCGGAACTGTGCGATACCGTGATTCGGGAAAACGGTGCGCCTTATCCCGAATTGGTCGAAAAACAGGAACTGATCAAAAAGGTGATCGACAACGAAGAAGCCGGCTTTGCAAAAACCATCGACCAGGGACTCAGTCTGCTAAAGGATCTGACGAAAAAGGGCGGCATGCTTTCGGGAGAAGACGCCTTTAAGCTCTACGATACCTACGGATTCCCGATTGATTTGACCAAGGACATCTTGGCAGAGCAGGGTATGTCGGTTGATGAGGATACCTTTAACCAATGTATGGAAGAGCAACGCAATAAGGCACGAAATTCCCGTAAAGCCGCTGATGCCGAAAGCTGGCGAAGCGATGAGTTGACCTTTGAAAATATTGAAAAAACCGTTTTCTTAGGGTATGACCGTAACACCTGTCAGGCAACGGTGGTCGATATCGTTTGCGACGGACAGCATGTCGAAGAAATAGCGGCAGGACAAAAGGCTGTTTTGGTTTTGGATCAAACCGTATTTTACGGCGAGAGCGGCGGTCAGGTCGGCGATACCGGACGGTTGATAAACGGCGAAATGTGCTTTGAAGTGAACGATACCAAAAAGAATGCCGGCGGTATTTTCACCCATTTCGGGGAGTTGAAATCGGGCGTTCTTTCGGTAGGTAATACCGTATCGGCTGAAATTGATACGGTACGCAGAGAGGCTATTCGGCGCAATCATACGGCGGCGCATCTGTTGCAGGCAGGACTGCGTAAGGTGCTCGGAAATCATGTAGAGCAGGCAGGTCAGTTGGTCAATGAAAAGACCGTGCGTTTTGACTTTACCCATTTTGCCGCCATGACCGAGGACGAATTGGTTGCGGTGGAAAACTTTGTCAACGAGACGATTTTATCCGCAGTAGAAGTGGATAGCCGCGAAATGCCGATAGAAGAAGCCAAAAAATTAGGCGCCATGGCACTTTTTGGTGAAAAATACGGCGCTACCGTTCGGGTCGTTTCGGTCAAGGACCGGTCGATCGAATTTTGCGGCGGAACCCATGCCGCCAATGTCGGCAATCTTGGATTGTTCCATATCGTTTCTGAAGTCGGCATTGCCGCCGGTGTGCGGCGTATTGAAGCCGTAACCGGAACGAACTTTATTGAATTATTCCGCCATACAAGAAATTTGGTAACCGAAACGGCAACAGCCTTAAAAGCCGGCAATGTGGAAGATATTGCGGTCAAAGCGACGCAGTTGAACGCACAATTGAAAGATACCGAGAAACGCTTATCTTCTTTGGAAGAAAAGCTGGCTTCGGGCAAAGCGGGCGATTTGTTGAATCATGCCGTTGCGGTCGGCGAAGTTCGCTTGGTAACCGCACTCTTTTCGGGCATGGGGTCGGATGAACTGCGTAAAATGTCGGACTCTCTGAAAGCGGAGCATGCGGATGTGGTTGCGGTTTTGGCAACGGTGAACGGGGAAAAACTGACCTTCTGCTGTTGCTGTGGCAAAGATGCCATCGCTCACGGCGCCCACGCGGGCAATTTGGTGCGCGAGATTGCAATGCTCACCGGCGGTAAGGGCGGCGGAAAACCGGACAGTGCCATGGCGGGCGGCAAGGAAACCGAAAAGGCGCAAACAGCGCTGGACGCGGCGCAACAGCTTTTGCAGAATCAGTTGCATTAAGGAGTTTTCAGGATGGAAGATTGTCTTTTTTGTAAAATCATTAAGGGAGAGATCCCAAGCACTAAAATTTATGAAGATGAATTTGTGTATGCGTTTGCCGATATCGCACCGCAGGCACCGTTTCATGCGGTCATCGTACCCAAACGACATATTTCGGCAACAACCGAAATTACGGCGGAAAACAGCCACTATGTTGCTAAAATATTTGAAGCGGCGGCAAAAATCGCCGAAGAAAATCAATTGACCAACGGCTTCCGCGTGGTCAACAACTGCGGCGAAGACGGCGGGCAGACGGTTGGCCATCTGCATTTTCACCTGTTAGGCGGCAGATTGTTGGCGTGGCCTCCCGGATGACGGAACAGAATAAAGCCGAGACTGTTTTTGCAACAGTCCCGGCTTTTTTTATACTGTAAAAGCAAGGTTGGATGGACTTTATTCCCACCAACTGAGGCGTTGGTGCAGGGAACCGCCCTTTTGATCCGCCGTCATGGTTTCGACAGAGGAATGTGGTTTGCCGGTGCCGGAGCGCAGATTCAGATTGGCTTGCAACCAGACCTTCGCATCGCCGGATACGGCAAATTGCTTGATCTTGACCGGTACCAGTGTACTGCCCATATAGAACAGACCGCCGTCGACTGCCGCAATATTTGCCGTTTTATCGGTATTCCAATAGAACATTTGGCTGACAAGCAGGTTACCGGTATGCACCTGAATGGATGAGTTGACCGGTTGCCCCCACGCCATGGTGTTATAGAGCGCCAAAGAGCCCTTGTTTTCGGGTTGCATAATGATGTGGTGCATATCTTCGTTGTAATTCATGGAAACGAGTTCGCTGTTGACCATCGCTACACAATCAATGCCGTCAACCTTTACGGCATTACGGCAACCGTCCGAACCGTGACCGATGATCACACCGTTGGTTCCGTTTTTCTCCTGCTTCTCAAAGACAAGCAGATTTTTTGCGCCGAAGGCAAAGGTGCCGAGTACATGTTCCGAAGCGTTGTCGCCGAAGATGAGCAGATCTAAATCGTTGTTGAGTCTGCGGTTGAATTGCAATTTAGCGTCGGTCGACATATCCGAACGAAGGGTAGCAGAGCGCGTCCAGTAATGGGGATTGAACTGGATATTTTCAACCCATCCGTTGGAAGCGTTGTTGCCAACGAAAATTCCCCGGCGCAGTGCGGTACCGCCGACATAGTTGATATAATGTCCGTCGGATGGATGCGTGCCGAAATCAAGTGCGTTATAGGAATTGGTAAACACACTGTTGATCGCCCAACAGTTGGGTCCGAGACTTTGTACGGTCCAGGCATAGGGTATAAATTCTGTCAGACTTTGTTCGGGGTAGAAGAAGGTCAAACCGTTGATGCCGGACGATTCCTCTAAGGAAATCAAGGCTTGGGCAGACTCATTATTGCGGCCGTAATCGGTGCACAGAACGGAACCGGCAGTCACCGGATGGGTGGGCACGCCGGCTACGCCGCGAAGCTCAACGCCGGTCGGTACTACCAACGGGCGGCTGATCAAAAATTCGCCCCTCGGCACATAAACAACGCCTCCGGTGGTGCGTGCCGCCGCCAATGCCTTTTCAAAGGCGTCGGTCGAATCGTTGCCGACGCCGGCTTTGGCGCCGAAGTCGGTCACATCATAAACAGCCGTTGACGCGGCGGTCGGAATGCTTCTGCGGTAAACATGACGCAGGTTTAACATCGGTAAATCGAGCTTTGTACGGTCAAAATAGAGACCCTCTACCGTCTTGGATTCGTTGCGGATATCCGCTATCTGCGGGAACGAGCAACCGAAAACGCTGACCTGCCCGGCGGACGGACTCATGTGAATATGGCGGGCTGTCTGCTCAAAGGTGCAGTTTTGCAAGGAAAGACCGCCGCCGTTTACGGTTGCAACATAATCATCGCCGGTTTTGCAGGAAAACGCCGAATTGCTGATGATCACCTTCCCGTTTTTGGTGGATTCTGATGCAAAAGGTTTTTTGACACTGCCGGTAACGCGTAAATTCATGATCTCAAAGATCGAGAAAAAGTCTTTGGAGAAAAGAATGCCGTTTTGACAGTTGTCGATCTCCACATCGGTCAGCGCATAACCGATGGCATTGGTATAGGTAACATCGAAAGCGGTTTCACAATGGCTGATCTTAACGCCGAACATCTGTCCGTTGCTGCCGCGAAATTCGGGGTCGCCGGCTTGTCTGTTCGGATCGACAAAACGGTCGAAAAGGATCCCTTGATGAATGCCGGTAATGCTCAAATCGTAGACATACTGCCAGTCGGAGCGCTGCAGATACAAACCGATCGCATGCGCTTCCATAGAGGCTTTGATAGTTTTTTGATTCTTCTCACTCATCGGCAGAATCTTGTTGTTCAACAAATAGGAGGGATCGACATGCATATTTTCAATACGGCCGATGTCGGTCACATTATTGATTTTCACGCCTTTGGACAGGTTGGCAATGTAGATGTTTTTCAGATAAGGCAATTCGTTCCAAACATCGGTCGTATCGTAGCCAACACTTCCGCCTAAAATCGTGGTGTTCATCAGGGTGTAGCTGTCGCTTCCGACGCTCGGCTTTTGGGAAAAGGTCGCCGCATACCCGGCGGTGTTGCCATTCACGGTTTCAGGATAAATCACCGTGACATTGCGAACACCGGAGCCGGTATTCAAAGAAACAAACGGAATAGGCGATTTCGGGTCGGTCTCGACCATCAGTATCGTACCGTTACCGTTATAGGTCTTTTCTTCGGGACTTTGCCATTCGCCGCGCAGCGTGACACCCGACGGCACGGTCAACGGTTGTTTGCAGGTGTACCGTCCTTCCGGCAGATAAACCACACCGCCGCCTATCTTCTTGGCGGCGTCCAGCGCCGCTTGAATGGCGGAAGAAGCGTCCGAACCGTCGGTTGGCGCACCGAAATCTGCCGCAGCATCATAAATTGCCACGCAAACGCCGGTGCCGTCATCATATTTGACATCCACGGCATACGGTTTACCCGGTACACGGTTTGCCGATATTTTGTTCGGCTGAATGACCGGCGTGGTATCTTCGATCACATGGATTTGATCTGCCTGTTGAACAGCGGTGTCGGTGGACGCCTTCATCGCAATTTCATCCCAAGAGGTTATCGTTTGTTCATTTGTTTCATTGGAATACATTATCGTATGACTCCCTGCTGTATTAGGATAAGAAAGATATGCCCGCACGCGCAGATTCTTTCCCTTTAATTTCTTTTCGGAATATCCGTCCAATTGAACTTTGTATAGATAGAGGTCCCGGTCGATATTGGTACGGATGACCTTTTCGGCTGTGTACACCGTCACACCTTTGGTGTTCATATCAATAGATTTTTCATTGTCCCGGTCGCTCACTAAAAAGCCGACTTCAATCGCGCCGGTCATTCGCTTTAAACTGTCGTATGCGCTTTTGGAAACACCGGCGGTAAGCTGCACCGTGCCGGCGGCGGTGTCACTCAAGACGCCCTGGACAAATGGCAGGACTAAGGCGTTCTTGGTCGCCTTAACGCTGTCTTGCGCGTAGGTGCCGGACGGAACGGAAATTTCCAGTCCGGTTAACGCCGTCAGATTCAGTTTATCAGCCGCTTTCAAGTCGGCTTCTATATGATACCAGCCGTTATCCAGTGTCGTGACTGCCGTTTCGGTTGCCGGATAGGTATGCGCTTTTGACTGCTGATCCTTGACGGTAACGGTAACCTTATCGGGATGATCCGTTTTAATATCCAGTACCAAAAAGGCGTACGCCGATACATCCATTGGCTTCGTGGAATAGGTCAGCAAACCTCCTTCAGAGGTTACGGTCAATCCGCTTCCTTCGGTGCCGTCCTGTTCGTAGTCTAACTTACCGCTGTCATACTGCCAACCCGAACTGCAATCAGAGATCAGTAGGTCGTCCGATCCTATTTTAAGTTCCTTTTTCTCGCCGCAGGCGGACAAAACAGGGGAAAGAAGCAGAAAAACACATAGGAACAGAGCCGTTCTTTTGGTGGCGAATTTTTTTATATGTTGTTTCAATGCCATCACACCTTCAAATTCTTATCGGTGCTATTGTACCATGTGTATGCGGTAAATTCAACCAATTTTTCTCCTATTACAAACAAAAAAGCGCCCGCTATGAGCGCACGCTTTTTCCGTCTTTATAGTTGATGGTCACATCGGGCTGATTGTTATAGACAAAGACATTAAAACAAATTGATTTTCCGCGGTCTTCGACCGAGTATGCCTCTATCTGCACGCCGCGCGCCACCAATTCGGTATCGTTAAAAATCGGCGTCACGCGGTATAAAACATGATGGTTTGTCTTCTTTATATAGTTGTAAACGCGGTTTTCAAACGGTAACATCCCCTCCTGATTCAAATAGCTCGTTCCGGTTATCAGGTTTTTGAGATTTTGATTTTCGCCGGTCAGTTGATAGCCGATCAAATGACATCGGTTGTATAAAAAGTGTCCGTCGATAAAATCATATTGCGTAGATTGCCATCCGGTGGGGCAAACATCAGTAATGGATTCGCGCTCGGTATGGGGAAACAGATCTGAGCCGATCCTCGCCAATGCCGATCTGCAACGACCGTATCGGTCTAATTCGCTGTACTGTTCAAAGGAGAGGGTCCCGTTTTTCAGCTTTTCATCAAAATTCGGCTGGTTATTCTCCAAAACAACATAGGGCATACCCCGAAATGCCGGAAGATGTTCCAAAGTGACCGGACGATGACTTAAAATCGACCGATAGATCAAGGAAAGCAACAGAAGAACAATCGTCGTTAAGAGCGGTATCAAATTTTTTCGTTTTCGTAAATTTTCAAATGTATTTTTCAATTGATCCACAAGTTGGCTCCAAATCCGTTTCGTCAAAAATCTTCCTTTCCGTTTTCTGTGAAAGAAATAAAAATCATCTTGATTATAGGACGAAAGAAATTCAAATGTCAAGAAAAAGTAAATGAACGAAAACAATAATAGAATTTTCTTGACATTTTGCAAGACGGAGAATATAATAGAATCAACTTTTGCGGACATAGTTCATTGGTAGAACATCAGCTTCCCAAGCTGAGGAGGCGGGTTCGATTCCCGTTGTCCGCTCCAAGAAACTCGGTACACTTTTGTGTGCCGTTTTTTTATTTCGCCACAATGGGGATCGAACAAAGAAGGAACAACTGGAGGCTGCGGAGAAGAATAAAAACATTGGCAAAAACATCCATTGACAGCGGGATGAAACTGTGATACAATTTTAAAAAGAACAAATGTTCGTTTTTGGAGGTTGTCGGGATGGAAAACAGACTATATCTTTGCATTGATCTGAAATCGTTTTACGCCTCGGTGGAATGCGCCAAGCGGGGATTGGATCCGATGACTGCCCGTCTGGTGGTGGCGGATGCCGAACGAACCGATAAAACCATTTGTTTAGCGGTCACGCCCGCCCTAAAAGCGTTGGGCGTGAAAAACCGGTGTCGGTTGTTTGAAATTTCGAAAGATATTTCTTTTTTGATCGCACCGCCGCGCATGCAACTTTATATTGATTATTCTGCCAAGATTTACGGTATTTATCTGGAATATTTTTCCAAGGAAGATATTTATGTTTATTCGGTGGATGAGGCTTTTATGGATATGACCTATTATCAACGGATTTACGGCACTTCGCCGCAGGAGTTGGCAAAGGAAATTTTAGGGAAGATTCATGATCGGCTGGGAATTTATGCCGCATGCGGCATCGGAACCAATTTGTATTTGGCAAAGGTGGCGTTGGATATTACCGCCAAGAATTCACCGGATTTTATCGGTTATTTGGATGAAGAACGGTATCGGGAAACCTTATGGGATCATCAGCCGTTGACCGACTTCTGGCGTATTGGCAAAGGCATTGCCGCCCGACTGGCGGAATGTTGTGTTTTCACCATGCGTGATATTACCGAGGTCAATGAGGAATTGCTCTACCGTCGATTTGGAGTGGATGCCGAACTGCTGATTGATCACGCATGGGGGAGAGAACCGATAACGATTGCCGATATCAAGGCTTATACGCCCAAACAAAAATCCTTGACCGGCGGTCAGGTATTGAGTCGGGATTATCGGTTTGAAGAAGCTGAATTGATCCTCAAAGAAATGACCGACCGCATGAGCTTGGAATTGACAGAGAAAGGATTGGTCACTGATTCGTTGACATTGCAGATTGGCTATGCCAACAGCTTACAGCAAAAGCCGGCGCACGGCACAGTTAAATTGCCGATAAAAACCTCTTCTGAAAAAATCATGATTGCGGCGGCAGTAAAACTGTTTCGGGAGATCGTCGATGCCCGGTTGCCGATTCGGCGGATTTTTGTCAACTGCAACCGGGTAGAGCAGGATGTCTGCACACAAATGGATTTATTTGCCGATGCCGAGCGGGAACAGGCATTACAGCAATTGCGGAACAGTGTGTTATCGGTGAAACAACGGTATGGCAAAAACGCTGTTTTTAAGGCAATGAGCCTGCAAAAGGCGGCAACCGCACGGCAACGGAACAGGCAAATCGGAGGGCATAGAAGCGGTGAGTAAAAATCGGGCAAAAATGTCGGCGGCAGGGCGCGCGAAACAGTTTATGCCGTTTGCGGCATTGAGCGGATTGGGATGGGCGCTGGCAAGACAGGAAGTATTGACGGATAACAGATTTTTAACGGTATCGCCGGAAAAGCTGAACTTGAAAGAGGTCTTGGCGCGACTGCAAATCGGACAGGGCGTCTGCGTGACCTATTTGACCGAAGCGGAAACCGTTCGGCAGACCGGCAAGGTCTTGGCAGTGGAGGAACAGCGAAGAAGATTGTTGTTGGATGAAACCGAAATTCCGTTTGAACAGATTCTGACCATCGAAAGCAATTGACTTTTTGAACTTGTTGCGTATAATAAAGGTAGAAAGGAAGGTCGGATTTCTGTAAAGAAAAAGTTGGATTTTCTGCTGATAAACGCCGCCTTGCTGACGAGGAAATGATGCAAAAATTGTGAAGCACGGATGATCACACTATGTTTTAAGAAAACGGAGAAATGGCTATGAAAATTGCTGTGACCGGTGCGGCAGGGTTTGTAGGAAAAAACCTTGTTGCTGTTTTAAAAGCCGTTCGGGATCAAAAAATCGATGTGCACGGAGAGTTGAAAATCGACGGAATTTTTGAAATTACCCGGGATACACCCGAAGCTTTCTTTGATGAAGCTATGGAAAAAGCGGATTTTGTCTTTCATTTAGCTGGCGTGAATCGGGAAGAAAACGGCAAAAAGTTATCGGAAAATATTGCGGTGACAGAGCAATTGATTGCAGGTTTGGAACGGCATCAAAATGCTTGTCCGGTGATGGTGGCTTCTTCAATTCAGGCGGCACAGACCGACCGGTTTGCAGACAGTGCCTATGGAAAGATAAAAGCCGAGACAGAAGCGTTGATCCGCGAACACAGCCGTCGGACCGGTGCCAAAAATCTGATTTACCGTTTTCCGAATTTGTTTGGGAAATGGTGCAAACCCTTTTGTCATTCGGCGGTGGCAACATTTTGCTGTCAGGCGGCGAACGGTTTGCCTTTTACCGTCCATGATAAATCGGTTGAATTGGAGTTATTGTATATCGACGATGTAGTCAAAGAACTGCTTCTTGCGCTATCAGGCAAAGAACATCGCTGTAATTATCAGGGAGAAACTGTTCTGTTTTGTGAAAACGGTGCTTTTTGTGCTTCGCCAAACAGTACGCGCGCAACCATTGAAACGGTGATCCATCTGTTAGAGCAGTTTGTAAAACAAGCCGAGACATTGATGATGCCGAATATTTTCGGTGATCGCTTTAAAAAACATCTATACAGCACTTATCTTTCTTATTTGCCGGCAGAAAAAATTCGTGTGCCGCTTGAAATGCATAAAGATGAACGCGGCAGTTTTACCGAACTGATGCGTACGGTGGATTGCGGTCAAATCTCGGTGAATGTGCAGAAACCGGGTGTTGTAAAAGGTCAGCATTGGCACTTTTCAAAGTGGAAAAAATATACGGTGGTTTCCGGCCGCGGATTGGTTGAACAGCGGAAAATCGGTACGGATGAAATTCTGCGTTTTGAGGTTTCCTCCGAACGGTTGGAAACGATCTATATTCCGCCGGGGTATACCAACAGTATTACGAATCTTTCTGAAACCGAAGATCTGGTGACGGTGATATGGGTGAATGAACTGTATGATCCGCAAGCACCGGATACCATTGCGGAAAGAGTGGAAATTTGAAGTGGAGGATATACGCCCGGAAGTGATTTGTGCGACGGAACAGATTTGGTATAAAAAGTAAATATCAGGATCGGAGTTTGAGCCATGAAAAGAAGAAAAATTTTCTTCTTTTCATGGTTTTTTTTTAGTTTGGAGAGGGGGAGAAAAAATTTAATGAAAAAATAAAAAAGCACTTGATTTTTTCTATACAGGCGTTTATAATAAATGAAAAGTGGTGCAAAATTCCATAAAATAAAATTGAAATGGTGGAAAGTGGTGAAAAATCGTGCTTTTCGGTGGCTATCAACATAATATTGATAAGAAAGGCAGGATTTTTATCCCTTCCAAACTGCGTGAACAGTTGGGGGAAAGCTTTATCATCTGCCGTGCTATTTATAAAAAGCCTTGCTTATGGGTTTATTCGTTAACGGAATGGGAAGCGTTAGTGGAGAGAATCAGCCAACTTCCCAATGCGAAATCCAGCGGTATGCGGCGTTTTTTGTTTGAGGGCGCATTTAATGTCGAGTTTGATGCTCAGGGAAGAATTTTAATTCCGGCATCCCTTCGGGAATATGCGGAATTAGAAGGGGACGCTCATATTATCGGTATGGATAAAAATCTGGAAATTTGGAATACCGCCCTTTGGGAGGAAGAGAAGGGTACTTATTCGCCTGAAACTATTGCCGCTATGGCTGAAGATTTGGAGTTTTAAGAATGGAATTTAAACACCGTTCGGTTTTGTTACGGGAAACTGTGGATTCGTTACAGGTTCGCGCCGACGGAATTTATATCGACGGAACAGCCGGCGGCGCAGGACATGCTGTCGAGATCGCCAAGCAATTAACCACCGGCAGATTGTATGCTTTAGATCAGGACCCGGATGCGGTGGCGGTGGCGAGTGAACGATTGAAAGAGTATCCGGCAACGGTCATTCGCGCTAATTTTTGCGAAATGGATCGTGTGATGGAGGAGCGGGGCGTTCGGGCGGTAGACGGCATTTTGTTGGATTTAGGCGTATCGTCCTATCAGTTGGATAACGGCGAGCGCGGCTTTTCCTATCATCAGGACGCACCGTTAGATATGCGGATGAGCCGGGAAGGCGTTTCTGCCGCTGATTTAGTGGCGACTTTGAGTGAAAACGAATTAGCGGATATTTTCTTTCGCTTTGGGGAAGAAAAGTTTTCCAAACGAATTGCGGCGCGGATCGTTGCCGAGCGCGCGATAAAACCGATTGCAACTACCTTACAGTTGGCGGAAATCATTGCCAATGCCGTCCCGGCGGCGGCACGCAGAGACGGACATCCGGCAAGAAAATGCTTTCAGGCGTTACGCATTGCCGTGAACCGGGAATTGGATGTTCTGTCCGAAGCGTTAGACAAAGCATTTGACTTATTGGCACCGGGAGGGGTACTCTCGGTGATCACCTTTCATTCTCTGGAAGACCGCATGGTAAAACAGCGCTTTAAAGCTTACTGTACGGGTTGTACCTGTCCGCCGGAATTGCCGGTTTGCGTATGTGGGAAAACGCCGCGCGGTCAGCTGGTTTTTCGCAAACCAATCGAGGCGGGAGCCGAAGAATTACAGGAAAATCAACGAAGCCGCAGTGCAAAGCTTCGCGCGGTGAAGAAATTATAACGGAGGAAGCATCATGAATAACATGAAATACTATCAAGGATCCTTGGCATACGATTATGACTTGTTTATGCCCAAAAAGGAACAGCCTGCCGATAATATTATTGCGCTGAAAAAGGTTCAGCCGAAAAAACGCACCCGTGCCGCCGCAAGGCCGTTGAATCTGACGGCTTTTGCTGTCGTGACCTCTTTTGTGATCGTGGCGGCAATGTGCGGAAATATCTTTTTGCATCTTCAGATCAATGAAGTAAATACCAAAATCAATCAGGTAGAAGCCGAGTTGAAACTGTTGGAAAGCGAAAAGACATCGTTGCAAGTTCAGTTGGAATCGAAACTTTCCTATACCAATGTGGAGCGGGAAGCGTCGGAGCTTGGCATGCGCAAGATGAATAAAGAACAAGTAAAGTATATCCGCGTAAACGATGCCGATGTGGCGTTGAACGCAAACGGAGAGATCCCCTCGGTAAAAAAAGGAAAATAACATTTGAAATGGAATGTATAGTTTTTAAAAAGCATCAATATAATGACTATAGTGTGGCGAACTGTTGAGAAGCAGTTTGCTGCGCCGTTTTGCGACGGTCTGTAATTAATATAACGGCAACAACGAGTCGAGACGCCCGCAGGACGCCTCGACAAAGTGGTTTTAACAAGATTTTTGGTGGTGAGAACAATGGCGGTGAATCCGGACGGAAAAATGATCAAACGGATTACGATTATCATGATTTCGTTATTGGTGGTGTTTGCCATTCTCACTTCCGGCGGACTGTTTTTTCTCACGGTGATTCGTGGAGAGGAACTGCAAAACAAGGCGTCGGAGCAACAGTTGTATGACAGTTTGGTTTCGGCACCGCGTGGCGATATTTGCGACCGGAACGGGAAGATGCTGGCGACCAGCGCAACGGCATGGACGGTATACCTGACGCCAGGGAACATCAGAAATGTAAAGGAAAAGGACGAACAGGATAAAATTCGCAAGAAGATTGCTGAAAATCTTGCGGAAGTGTTGGGTTTGGAATACGACGCCGTGTATGAAAAAACAACTAAAAATGTTGCGTATATCTATGTGAAGAAAAAGGTAGACAAAGAGACTGCCGACCGTGTTCGAGCATTACTGTCTGAAGAGGAAAATGCAGATTGGGCAAAGTATATCGGCTTGGATGAAACGAATAAAAGATACTATCCCAACGGCTCCTTGGCTTCGACGGTGCTTGGCTTTGTCGGCGATGACGATCAAGGACTCTACGGTTTGGAAAAATACTATGAAAACGAGCTGACCGGCGTAGCGGGTCGTGTCGTTTCTTCAAAAAATGCGCGCGGGATGGATATGCGTTATTCCTATCAAAAGGTGGAAAATGCGAAAAAGGGAACCTCTCTGACCCTGACCATTGATTCCTATATTCAACATGTTTGTGAGAAGTATTTGGACGAGGCTGTTGTCGATAATAAAGTAGAAGAACGCGGCGCAGTTGTGGTAATGAATGTCAACACCGGCGCAATTTACGCCATGGCGGTTAGCGGGGATTTTGATCCGAATGAGCCGTTAAAGCTTTCGGACGCCGATCAGCAAAAGGTCGACGCCGTCACCGATGAAGAAGAAGCCAAAAATTTAAGACGGACTCTTTTAGATGCGCAATGGCGCAATAAAATTGTTTCGGATACCTATGAACCGGGCTCGGTTTTCAAAATGTTTACGGCTTCGACTGCGATTGAAGAAAATCTCATCAATAAAAGCAGTACCTTTACCTGTAATTATGCCATCAATGTGGCGGGACAGCTTTATCATTGCCATAAGGCAGGCGGTCACGGCACACAGAACCTGCCCGACGCCATTGCACATTCCTGCAACCCGGCGTTTATTACCATCGGACAGTTGGTCGGCAGTAAACTGTTTTCAACCTATTTCAAAGCCTTTGGCTTGACCGAAAGGACCGGAATCGACCTGCCGGGAGAAGCCACCTCTTACTATCATAAAGAAGAAAAAATGGGTGTGACCGAATTGGCGTCTTCTTCGTTCGGGCAAACATTCAACCTGACGCCGATTCAGGTCATCACTATGGTCTCGGCAGTGGTAAACGGCGGCTATCTGGTTCAACCGCACATGGTTGCACAAAAAACCGATGCCAACGGTAAGGTGATTAATGTTACGCCCACAACGGCAAAACGCCAGGTGCTTTCTGAAGCAACCTCTAAAACCATGCGTGAGTTATTGGAACATGTCATTTTGACCGGCGTGAAAAACGGTTATGTTCCCGGTTACCGCGTCGGCGGAAAAACCGGCACCTCGGAAAAAATTTCCAAGATGCTGCAAACCGGCGTCAAAGGATTGTATATCGCCTCCTTTGCTACCGTCGCTCCGATCAACGATCCGGAAATCGCGTTGCTTATTCTGCTGGACGAACCGAAAGGAACAAGTTATTACGGCAGTACGACGGCGGCTCCGGTCGGTGCGAAAATCATGGCGGATATTTTACCGTATCTTGGCTATGAAGCACAGTATTCCCAAGAAGAATTACAAAAGCTCTCTATTCCGGTTCCCAATGTTAAAACGCTTGATTTGGCATCCGCTAAGGGAAAACTGGCGACCTCTAATTTGAATTATAAGGTTGTCGGCACCGGCGAGACGGTTGTCAGCCAGCTGCCGGAAGAGGGAAGCTCGCTTTATACCGGCGGAACGGTCATCCTTTACACCGACGGCGGAGAACAACAAAACGCAACGGTACCTCAATTTGTCGGGATGACAGCGGCGGAAGCTAATGCCACAGCCGCCTCGGTAGGGGTCAATATATCTTTGTCGGGCAACTTAACGGCATCGGGATTGCGCGCTTATTCGCAAAGCATTCCTGCCGGCTCAACGGTGCCGATGGGAACCGTTGTCTCGGTCTCTTTCCGCGACGAAAGCGGTGCGGATCTTGCCGCTAACTGAAGAATGGAGAACAATATGCTGCTGAAAGAATTGATTTCAACTGAAAATGAAAAACTCGGATCGTTGGAAATCGCCGGAATCACCTGCGATTCTTCTGCGGTTAAGCCTCAATTTGTTTTTGTCTGCATTAAAGGTACGCGAGTGGACGGACATTCCTTTGCCGGGCAGGCAGTGCGTGACGGTGCGGCAGTCGTGATCGCCGAGCGCGATATCGGTCTCGAAAACCAGATCATCGTTGCGGATACCCATGCCGCGTATGCTTCCATCTGCGCAAAGTGGTTTGGCAATCCTGCGGATTCGTTAGTCCTGGTCGGCGTTACGGGGACCAACGGAAAAACTTCGGTCACCTATATGATGAAGAAGATTTTAGAGCAGGCGGGACACAAGGTCGGTCTGATCGGTACCATTCAGAATATGATCGGCGATAAGGTGATCGCTTCCAAAAACACTACGCCCAACGCCTATGAATTGAACTCGCTTTTTGCGCTGATGACGGCAGAAGGATGCAGTCATGTCATTATGGAGGTTTCCTCCCACGCGTTGGATCAATGCAGAGTGTATCAACTGAATTTTGCCGTTGCGGTCTTTACCAATTTAACACAGGATCATTTGGATTATCACAAAACCATGGAAAACTATTTGGCGGCAAAAAAGCGGTTGTTTCGGATGTGCCAAACGGCTGTTATCAACCGGGACGATGCCTATGCCGCAGAACTAATGAAAGATTTGACCTGTAAAATCGTGACCTATTCGACCGGGGATAATGCAACCTTCAGCGCCAAGGCAATTCAATATTACCCCGCTTTGGTAGAATATGAATTAGTCAGCGATACGGTACTTCGCCACATCAATGTTCATATCGGCGGTCGCTTCTCGGTATATAATTCCATGGCGGCGGCGGTTGCGGCGTTGCAAATCGG
Source organism: Clostridia bacterium (assembly GCA_017524165.1). Classification (GTDB taxonomy): domain Bacteria; phylum Bacillota; class Clostridia; order Oscillospirales; family Acutalibacteraceae; genus UBA737. The sequence continues at coordinate 26,202 of JAFWUH010000060.1, forward strand.
TATTTCAATGGATTGCATTGCTTCGGCATTAAATTCGCTGACCGGGGTCAAGGGAAGGGCGGAAGTGGTTCCCACCGGAAAAGATTTTACCGTTTTGATTGATTATGCACATACACCGGACGGGTTAAAAAATATTTTAAGCACCTTCAAAGAGTGCCGCAAAAACCGCTTGATCGTTGTATTCGGTTGCGGTGGCGACCGGGATAAAACCAAACGCCCGATCATGGGCGGTATTGCCATGCGCTTGGCAGACTACTGTATTATTACAAGCGATAACCCCCGTACCGAGGATCCATCGGCAATTATTGACGATATTTTGGCGGGTGTGGTCGGCTTTCAAACGCCCTATAAGGTGATTGA